>JAFNFZ010000119.1 GCA_017885485.1 Chloroflexota bacterium | reverse complement strand
AGACGGATTTGCTTCCCAGGGTGGCTACGGGTAAGTTGATGCTGACCTTGGCATTGACTGAGGGTTCCGCCAAATATGACGCCACATCCGTGAAGACTAAGGCAACCTCGCGGAATGGCGAATACGTTATCACTGGCACGAAGCTTTTTGTCCCTGACGCCAATGTTGCTGACTATCTGCTGTGCGTTGCCAGGACGAAGATGACGGGCAAACCCGAAAACGGGATCACCATCTTTTTGGTGGACTCCAAGGCGCCCGGTGTGAAGTGTACCCTCTTGAAAACCCTCGCTCGTGACAAGAAGTGTGAAGTTGTGTTTGACAAAGTAGCTGTGCCGAAAGAGAACATCCTGGGCATGTTAAATCAAGGCTGGAAGGTCATTGAGGGTGTGCTGGAGAGGGCGAAGGTAGCGAAATGCGCTGAGATGGTCGGTGGGGCTCAAGCGGCACTGGATATGGCTGTGGCCTATGCCAAGGAGAGGGTCCAATTCAACCGGCCAATAGGTAGTTTCCAGGCTGTCCAGCACTACTGCGCCAATATGGTTAGCGATGTGGATGGCTCCCGCTTTGTCACCTACAAAGCAGCATGGAAGGTCTCGGAAGGCATACCTGCTGCCATGGATGTGGCGATTGCCAAGGCATGGACAGGTGAGGCCTACGGCCGCGTCACGTTACTCGCGCATCAGATATTTGGAGCGGTTGGCTTCACCATGGATCATGATATGCACCTCTATTACAGGAGGGCAAAGGCGGGCGACACCATGTTCGGTGACAGCGCTGCTCACCGTGCTATCGTGGCACACGAATTGGGTCTCTAGAGAACACCATCGACGGCAAAGGGGGTGGATAATGAATGATAGGCGGGTAGCTATACTGGGAGGCGGCCTCTACAGACCAGGCAGGGTGCGATATGACAATGCCGAAGAAGGCGTGGCCATGGCATACAAGAATATGCTCGAAGATTTCCCAAAGCTCGATCCGCGGGAAATCGAGTTCGTACAGAGCAGCTACTTCAGCGATCACTTGAACCAACAGCTGTGCATGTCTTGGATTGTTCAGGATTACATCGGACAGCATAGAAAGGGCGGGTACAGGGTCGAGGCGGGTGGAAGCACTCCGCTAGATGCCATAATCAACGCGTATTTCCTCATAAGATCCGGGCAGTTCGACCTCGTGTTGGTGTTAGGCTGGGAATGGATGTCGGAGGTGGACACTGCTACTACCAATGAGTTCATAGCCTCAGCTTCTGACACCGACTGGGACTTCACCGTGGGTGGATTCTACAATGGCTACTATGCCGCTCTGGAGACTCGGCACATGCAACTGTATGGGGAGACGATCGAAGACCTAGGAAAGCTCGCCGTCAGGAACAGGAACAATGCGGTACACAATCCGTTTTCCCAGTGGAGGGCTGAGCACGGTACTGGGTACGTAGGCCTGGACGATTACTATAAGGACAGAATAATCGCCTGGCCTTATCGCAGATGGAACTGTGCTCTCATCAGCGAGGGTGCTTGCTGTCTTCTGATGGGTTCGGAGAAGATGGCAAAGCGACTAACCAGCAATCCGATGTGGATAGCGGGTGTAGGTCTGGGGTCTGATTCAATGAGACCGGGTGATAGGCTGGTGGACTGGGCCTATCACGGTGTCTACAAGGCGGACGAAAGGCTGTATCCCGCAAACGTAGAAAAACCGAAAACGCCTTACCCGGAGATGGCCAATTTCGGTTTTGCCAGAGAGGCGGCCAAACAGGCGTACGCACAAGCGGGTATCCGCGATCCTCTCAAAGAGCTCGATGTGGCGGAGTTGTTTGCCCCGTATGACGGCGTAGAGCTTTGTTTGTACGAGGACCTAATGTTCTGTCCCCGCGGTGAGGGCAAGACCTTGATTCGGCAAGGAGTGGTCGAACGTGGCGGTAAGCTACCCTGCCAACTGAGCGGCGGTCTAACAGCGTTCACACATCCGGTAGGTGCGACATCTTTGCTCCAGACCCTCTTCCTGCACTGGCAATTGGCGGGACTTGTTAGGAAGAAACTGGGTGATGCAACTCTCCAGGTCAAGAATGCGAAGAAAGCCATTACCACAGGCCACGGTGGAACGGGGTGTCAGGGTGGGGTAATCATCTACTCAAAAGACTAGTCTCGGAGGTGGGGAAATGGCAAAAGAGCCCAAGATAATCGAGGACAAGGCGACTCCCATCAAGAGAGAATGGGAAGAGTACGCCAGAAAGGGCAACTGGACTGTCAAAGGTTACGAGATGGTGAGGGCCCTTTCGGGGCCGGGGAAAGCTGAAGAGTGCAAAGAAGAAGACTTCATGGTCATCTATCGCCCCCATGGTGTGCTCTACCACCACAGCTATGGTCTGGTCTCGAAGTTCTTCAAGGGCTTGATAGAGAAGCATTTGTTCGGGACGAAATGCCCCAAATGTAAGACGGTTTACTGCCCGCCGAGAGTCCACTGCTGGAATCCCAAATGCAGGGTCGGTGAGACAGAATGGATGGAATTACCCTTGACAGGCAAGGTTCACACATTCTCGGTTATGCTTTTCTCCGCTGATGCCTTTTTAGAGATGCTTCCATTCGTGCTGGGATACGTTCAAATCGATGGCGCTCACACAGCCTTGCCGATCCAGGTAATGACTGCGCCGACAGACGTGTTCATAGGCCAGAAAGTCAGAATACGGTTCAGGGGGAAAAGGAAAGGTGACCTGATGGATATCTACGCCGTTCCGGCTAAGGGACAGACTATGCCTGAGAACTCCTGTCTCCATGAATACGAGAGAAATCTTGAGGATCTGAACCGAGACCTGGAAAACACTTACGCCTTCTTGGACAAGCGGTTCGGCATCAAAAAGGCACAGGTCGAAAGGAGGTGGAAAGCCAAGTAGGCAATCCCCAATTGGGCTTCGTTTGAATACTGAGGTCCCGGTACATGGCACAACCATCACCAAGAGTGCTGAAGCAGCGGAGGAATCAGTCTTGAGAGTATTGGATCAGAGTAAAGGAAGACTTTTCACCGACCCAGACCCCGACAAGGCTAGGGACTTCTTCAGGAGCAAGTCACGCAAAATGGAAAGCAAGGTGATGAACCTTAGTGACGCCATAGCGAAATATGTGCATGATGGAGACTATCTTGCTGTGGGCGGGTTCGGCGCGAATCGGACTCCTATTGCAGCATGTCATGAGATTGTTCGCCAGGGGAGGAAAGGCATGGCCTTTGCTGGCAAGACGGCAACGCATGACTTTCAGATTCTGGCAGCCGGGGAGGTCTTCGACAGAGTGGACGTGGCCTATATCGTCGGACTTGAGGCCAGAGGATTGTCCCCGTGCGCCCGGAAGTATATGGAGAGCGGAAGAGTTGAAGTATGCGAGTGGACCAACTACGGCCTCGCCGGTAGGTTTAGAGCTGCTTCCATGGGTGTTCCCTATATTCCGGCACGAAACATATTGGGCACTGACACTTTCATACGTAGTGGTGCCAAGATTGTGGAGTGCCCCTTCACCGGAAAGCTGCTGACGCTGCTTCCCGCCTTGTATCCTGATGTGGCGGTGATACACGTACACGAGGCAGACGTGTACGGCAATGCCAGGATCAAGGGCATCATGGTCATGGACGGGGAGCTATCCAAGGCAGCGAAGCATCTGATTCTCACCACTGAGCGTCTGATTAGCAACGATGAGATCAGGAGAGATCCCACCAGCACTTCAATTCCTTACTACCTCGTCGACGCGGTATGCGAGGTACGCTATGCTGCCTATCCGGGGACGATGGCCTATGAGTACTTCTCGGATGAGGAACATCTGCAAGAGTGGTTGAATGTGCAGAAGAACCAGGGAGAGTTTCGAGAATTCCTCAACCACAACATCTATGATTGTCCCGACCACTACGAGTACATAAGGAGACATGGCGGCACAGAGAAGATGAACCAGTTGAGGCAGAAGGAACTTCTGTTGCACAAGGAGATCTCACATGGCTAACTACAATACCATGGAGATTATGATATGTGTGGCTGCCAGAGAACTGGAGGATGGAGCCACCGTCGGTGTCGGAACAGGAGCGCCATGCGCCGCAGCCATGCTGGCTCAGAAGACTCATTCACCAAACCTGGTGATAATGTTCGAAGCAGGGGGGGTAAGCCCGATCCTGCCGGAGATGCCCATTTCGGTCGGAGATTCCAGGACGTTCTACAGAGCGGTTATGGCATCGAGCATGTGTGACATTATGGATACATGCAGCAGGGGTCTGGTAGATTACACTTTTCTGGGCGGTGCCCAAATTGACATGTATGGCAACTTGAACTCAACGATAATAGGTGAAGACTATAGGAAGCCTAAAGTCAGGTTCCCTGGCAGCGGTGGGGCAAATGATTTTGCCTCTTTCTGTTGGAGAACGATCGTGATGACGCTTCAAGACGGCAGAAGGTTTGTGGAGAAGGTGGATTTCATAACGACACCGGGGTGGCTCGCTGGAGGGGATTCTAGGGTCAACTCGGGGCTACCACCAGGCACAGGCCCCTACAAGATTATCACCAATATGGGAATAATGGATTTCGAGCCACGGAGCAAGCGCATGCGCGCAGTGTCTGTCAACCCGGGATATTCATTTCAGCACATTCAAGACAACTGCGGTTTCGAGTTGCTGCAGGCGAAAGACACACTGCAGACCGAGCCGCCCACAGAAGAGGAACTGAGGATACTCAGGGAAGAGGTGGACCCATATAGATACGTGATCGGGAGATAGGTTGATTGTAGTGAAAGGAGGGAAGACATGGCCTTCAAGTTCCCATCTGACGAATGGGTCAAGGAATTCGCCAGACAAATCAATAGCAGCAAGGCTTACGAGGAGTCGGGCAAGGACTGGGAGGGTGACTGGATCTTCACAGTTGAGGCCGATGATGCCTACCCCAAGGCAGTCTACTTCTTCATTGGTCTCTATCATGGCAAGGTCACAGATGCTGCCCTGATAGAGAGCGAAAACGCGCGAGAGGCACAGTATTTCATGCGCGGTTCCTTCACCACCTGGCGCAAGACCATAGAAGGGAAGTTGGATCCCATCCAGGGGCTGATGACTCGCAAATTCAAGTTGAAGGGCAACCTAGCGAAAGTCTTGCGATATCCCAGGTCGGCCAAAGAACTGGTGAACTGCGTCCTGCGTGTGCCAAGCGAGTTCCCGAGTTGATGCGAGAGTGAATGGTCCAAGATCGTTCGGGGGAAGGAGCGCACTAAGGTGTGGAATTTCGTTTCACCCAGAATCGTATTCGGTGAGGGCGCTCTAGATGCTCTCGATGAACTCCAGGGACACCGTGCCTTGGTTGTAACCGACATTAACATAGTCCGACTCGGTTTGGTGGACAACGTGAAGGCGCATCTGACGAAGGCAGGTATCGACATGCATGTTTTCGATCAGGTTGAGTCTGATCCCAGTGTGCAGACGGCTTACCAGGGAGCACAGATGGCACAAGATGTCCAGCCAGACTGGATTATCGGCTTGGGTGGAGGCTCGCCTATCGATGCAGCCAAGGCTATCTGGGTTCTATATGAACGGCCAGACATTGAACCGGCTGCTATCGCTCCAGTTGGAGACCTGGGCCTTCGGAAGAAGGCACGCCTGATCACTATCCCGACCACCAGTGGTACTGGAGCTGAAGTTACCTGGGCTATCGTTCTCACTGATACAACAGAGAAACGCAAGATGGGATTGGGGCACCCGGAGAACATCGCAGACATAGCAATCGTGGATCCAGAGATGGCGGCAGGCATGCCTCCACGATTGACCGCTGACACAGGACTTGATGCGCTGGTCCATGCGGTGGAGGGTTACACGTGTAGCTGGCATACGGATCTGACTGATGGTCTCTGTCTCCATGCTGCACGTCTCGTGTTCAGATACCTCCCTCGAGCTGTCAGCGATGATCGGGATATGGAAGCTCGTGAGAGGATGCATTATGCTGCAACGTGTGCTGGGCTCGGTTTCGGCAACGCCATGGCATCAATGGCACACGCCATGGGGCACTCCCTGGGGGGCGCATTTCACGTTCCTCATGGTCGTGCTGTAGCTCTCTTCTTGCCATACACTATCGAGTTCTTCTCCTCCCAGGCGCCTGATCGTTTCGCTGAGCTGGCTGCTTCTGCGGGTTTCCTCAACGCTGGTGGTGAGCAAGGCGCAAGGCAATTTGCTCACCAAATCCGTCGTTTGTGCCATGACATCGGCAATCCGAACAGTGTTTCCGAAGCCGGTATCGATCGCAAAGCCTATGAAGAGCAATTGGACAAACTGGCAGACGATGCGATGAACGACACGCAAATGGTCACTGCTGTTCGAACCCCCTCTTTCGAGGAGACACGTAGGCTCTTTCTCTATGCCTACGATGGTCGAATAGTGGATTTCTAGAAAAGTCGATTGTGGGGAGAGAACTATGAACGGCTATATGGGCAAGGTCCTGCATGTCGACCTGAGCAAGGCAAGACTGCGGGATGAACTCCTGAAGGAAGAGGACACTCGCGCCTTTGCTGGTGGTAGCGGCCTGGCGGCCCGCATCATCTACGATATGGTCAACCCGGACACGGATCCGCTGGGGCCCGACAATCCTCTTGTGTTCATGACAGGGCCACTTGTGGGGACAGCAATGCCTTCAGCAGGTCGCTATAGCGTCTGCGCTCTCTCCCCTCTCACCCGCATCTGGGGTGAGTCAAACAGCGGAGGTTTCTTCGGCCCGGAACTCCGCTTTGCTGGATATGACGGAGTGGTTATAACGGGGTGCAGCGATAAGCCGGTGTGGCTGTCTATTGTCGACCGCCAAGCACAGCTGCACGAGGCTTCCAACATCTGGGGTCACGATTCCTATGTCACGCAGCAGATGGTTCAAGATGCTCTTGGTGACCAGAGAGCCCGCGTAGCATGTATCGGAGTTGGTGGCGAGAACAGAGTCAAGATGGCGGCAGTGATGAACGATCACGGGCGTGCCGCGGGTCGAACCGGCATGGGGGCCGTCATGGGATCCAAGAAACTCAAGGCCATCGGCGTACGCGGTCAAGCGAGGGTTCCTCTGGCGGAACCAGAGCGACTCAAGACACTGGTTCGTGACGTCATCGCAGATTTGGATGATGGCATACTGCCCAGAGCTTTGCGGCTGGCTGGCACTGCCGGCACCCTGGACGCGCTGCTTATGTACGGAGACATGTCTTTTCGCTACTATCAGCGAGGAGACTGGGGTAACGCAGGCAACCTGTCTGGTGTGGTGATGGCTGAGACTTGTCAGAATAGGATATATGCCTGTTACCGCTGTCCCATCGGCTGTGGCCGCGAGACGAAAGCTCCTCGCTACCATTTGGATAGGGCGGACGGCCCGGAGGCTGAAACGATATTCGCTTTTGGCCACACGATGATGGTAGATGACCTGCAAGCGGTCATCTACGCAGGGCATCTCTGCAACCTCTATGGCATCGATACCATCAGCACCGGCTGCACTATCGCTCTGGCCTGTGAAATGTTTGAACGCGGCATAATCAGTCGGGCGGACACAGGTGGACTGGAGATCCGTTATGGCGACATTGCGGTGATACACCGCCTGACTGAGATGATAGGCCGCAGAGAGGGCTTCGGCGATCTACTGGCCGAGGGTAGTGCTGTCCTGGCTGAGCGTTTCGGCGTACCTGAACTGGCGGTTACAGTCAAGAGGCTGGAGGTGCCCATGCACGACGCCCGAGCTTTCTCGGGGATGGCTGTAACTTATGCCTTATCTCCATGCGGCGCCAGCCATATGCAGGGTGACATGTATGCCGTCGATATGGGACAGTGTGAAATCCCCGAGTTTGGTGTCGAGTATGGCGACCGGTTTGAGTCCTCCGAGGAGAAAGGCCGCATCGCCGCCCGAGTCCAGGCATGGCGCAATCTCTACAATTCGCTCACACTATGTCTGTATCAGGACATTGGCATGGAGAAGATGCTAAGCGCACTGAAATGTGTCAGCGGATGGGATCTGAAGGCCGAAGATTTGTTGGATATGGGCAAGCGTATTGTCACGCTAAAACGCATGCTGAACATGCGCCGTGGCATCACTCGCGCCGATGACGCCTTGCCGTCTCTGCTGCTTAAGCCGTTCAAGGAAGGTGGCACCGAGGGCAACGTGCCCAAAATGGACGTCCTGCTCAAGGGGGCCTACGCTGAGTTGGGCTGGGACCCAGGTACTGGTAAGCCGACCCCAGAAACGATTTCGCGACTGGGGCTAGAATCAGCCATCAGGTCTTCGTAGAAACTTGCCTGAGAGAAGGACTACGGGTGGTTGGACGCCGTCCGTCTCCTTTCTTTTGTGGTATGCGGTAGATAAAGGCATAGTAGCCATGTAGACGGTTCAGGAGTGCAGAGTGACTTTTCACAAGGTAAGAAATGGCAAGTTGGTCCCCGCCGGAAGATTCCAGGTGATGGTGGACAACTTCTACGCCAGAAACGAGCCCATGATCTTGAGGGTTCTGGATGCGACAACCCGTTTCTTCCTTAGACTCAGAGCCAGACCCGTACTCATGTTGCTGTCACGCGTAATCGGTTCCGTAATACCCACCGGAGAGGTGGTTACTACCGAGCGGGCAGTCAATTTCATAGATGCCATATCGGTGCTTGACAGAACTGAGATTGCCGTGGGGCCTTGTATGTGCCAGAAGGCCCTGGGGAAGAGAAACGGTACATACATCAAAGACATGGTCATCCTCTACGGTGTGGAAGCATACAAAATGGCTTATCCGGAATACAGGGACCTGAGCCCTGAGGAGGCCAAAGGACTCCTACGCCAATTTCACGACGAAGGGTTGATCCCCACCTTCTACTCCTGCCTGCGCTCCAGCGGTTGGATCTATGCCATCTGCAACTGTGAAGGGAAGATATGTTTTCCTTTCAGAGCACATCAGGCGGCAGGGGCCGTGATGTTCCCCGGCCCGGACATAGTGACTTTGAATAGCGAAAAATGCACCGGTTGTGGCACTTGCGTCGAGCGCTGTCACTTCGGTGCGAACACGCTGGTGAACAGCTCTTCAGAGGTCAATCTGGCGAAGTGCTATGGCTGCGGTCTATGTGTTACCACATGCACTGGACTGGCCAGAGAGATGGTCAACAGGAACGGGTATTCCTGTCGTTACTACCCTATTGATTTAGTGGGCAACGTCTCTGCCTAATACCTAACGGACTTACCGTACCGTTCTCTGAGTGTCGTCTTCAGCACCTTGCCCATCGCGTTGCGTGGCAGGGCATCCATGAACTCTACCGACTTTGGCTTCTTGTAACTGGCCAGATGGGCCTTGCAGAACTCAATGACCTCCTCTTGAGTCAGCGTTTCGCCCGGTCTCGGAACAACTATGGCCTTGACAGATTCACCCCAGTCGCTGTCGAAAACTCCGATCGCGGCACATTCCATGATTTTGGGATGACTCAACAGTACACCCTCGATCTCAGCCGGGTAGATGTTCTCTGCGCCGCTGACTATCATGTCCTTCTTTCGATCGACAATGTAAATGTAACCCTGTTCATCCTGCTTCACCAAATCGCCACCGTGGAACCACCCGCCTCTCATGGCTTCTGCTGTGGCTTTCGGGTCTTTGTAGTACTCCTTCATCACTGTCGGCGAGCGATACACTGCTTCACCGACGGTGCCCACCGGGACATCATTGTCATCGTCATCCACAACGCGTATCTCAATGAAAGGCAGGATCTTGCCCACCGACGTCTCTCGCCCTTCGGATTCACCGGGCAGAAGACCAGATACCAACGCGCTCATTTCGGTCTGACCAAACAAGTCGAAGATCTTGACATTGGGGAAGTACTTCTTGATTTGTCTCCGCGTCTCTGTGGGCAGAATCGCCCCTGACGAGCCCCAAACCTGCAGAGAGGTGGTATCGTATTTGTCCAGATCTGGCAGCATGAGAACAAAGGCAGTCATCACGGGCACCAGGACTACGGCGTTAATCCTCTCTTGTTCTATCGTCTTCATGATGTACGCTGGATTGAAGACCTCAGTGGGTAGCACTACGGTCGCACCCAGGAAGAACATAAACTGGCAGAAACCGAAGGAGGCCAAATGAAATATCGGCGGAGCCCCGAACGCCCTGAAATTCCATAGGTTAGACATGCCCGGTTCGGTGAGCACAAAAGAGGATCCCAGCATCCACAAAACCATTTCATTCCTGTGGGTTATCACTGCGCCCTTCGGCTTGCCAGTTGTTCCAGCCGTGTACATGATGAACAGCGGGTCATCTTCGTCCACCAGAATAAGGGGTTCCTCGTCGGGGTATTTGGCGATCCAGCTTTCGAAGCCCAGCATCCCTTCGACCGGCTTATCGCTGATCGAGATGTACTGCTTGACCTCGGGCAAATCCTTCTGGATACCCTTGGCAAGCTCAACAAACGCCTCTCCCATAATCAGAGCTTTGGAATCCGACTGATTCAGGATGTAGGTCATCTCCTC
>JAFNFZ010000118.1 GCA_017885485.1 Chloroflexota bacterium | reverse complement strand
CAAGTTCCTCGGATTGATACCCGACAACAGGCGGCTACTTGGCGTCAGTGTTGCTGAGATTGCTGGGCAGCTTCAGGCGGATATCCTGTGCTGCAAGGAGGGGTCGGCGCGCCTTGTGGAGACCGTGATGATCGGGGCGTTGACTCCCGATTCCGGTGAGGATTACTTCAAGAGGAAGATCGGGAAGGCTGTGGTGGTTCGTGGAGATCGCCCTGATGTCCAGTTGGCTGCGCTGAGCACTGCCACGAGATGTCTTATCCTGACTGGTGGCGTAGCTCCTATACCTCAGGTGCTCGGGTGGGCTGAGGACAAGGAGGTGCCCGTACTCCTGACGAAGCGCGACACCCTGTCCACAGTAGGGGAAGTCGAGAAGGCGTTTGTTCAGGCCAGGTTCAGACACCCTGAGAAGCTTGAAACGCTGGAGCGACTTCTGCAAGAACATCTTGACCTCCAATCCCTGCACCGGGGTTTGGGACTCGCCTGCTAGAGAGCATCATTTCTCCACACCTCTGCCCGGTTGTCAGCAGCGGAAGGCCCAGCGCTGGGTTTCTCCAATCCACCGCCAAAGTGTCTTGAGTCCAAAGCCTTGATCAGGTGGTAGATGACAGATATGATACTGCCGGGTCTCTCTCCGTAAGCGTCTATGTTTACTCACCTCCATGTCCATACTGAATACAGTCTTCTTGACGGGATGTGCCGCATTCCTCACCTGATTGCCCGGGCCAAAGAGTTGGGCATGGATAGCCTGGCCATCACCGATCACGGATCACTCTCCGGGATAATCGAGTTCTACCTTCAGGCCAGGGAAGCGGGATTAAAGCCCATCATCGGCTGCGAATTCTACGTGGCGACATCAAGCCGAGGCAGCCGTACTGCGGCTGACAAGGAGCCCTATCATCTCATCCTGCTGGCAAAGGATAGGACAGGGTACAAGAACCTCCTGAAGCTGGCCACGAAGGCACACCTGGAGGGCTTCTACTACAAACCAAGGGTTGACAGGGAGCTTCTCAAGGAACATCACCATGGACTTGTCGCACTGTCCGCTTGTCTGCGTGGAGAAATAGCTCGTCTTACCTCGGAAGGCCGCCACGGCGAGGCGAGACAGAGCGCGCGGTGGTATCAGGAGTTGTTCACGGATTTCTACCTGGAGATTCAGAGACATCCTATCCCTGAGATAGAACAGGTGAACCAGGGGATCCTTGCCATCAGCACCGAATTGGGCATCCCTGTTGTGGCCACCAACGATGTCCATTACATAGATCGGCAGGACGCTCGCTGGCAGGACTTGCTCCTCTGCATTCAAACCAACGCCTCTGTTCATGACGAGAAACGGTTGAAGATGGCAGGGGACACGTTCTTTCTGCGGAGTCCTCAGGAAATGGCAGAGTTGTTCTCTGATGTTCCGCAGGCTCTGGAAAACACCGAGCGCGTTGCCCGCTCATGCAACCTGGATCTGGAGTTTGGCCGCCTCCACCTGCCGGAAGTCGATCTGCCACCGGGGAAGACAGGCGATGACTACCTGGCCGAACTCTGCTGGAAGGGCTTGTCCCAACGCCACCAGTATCCCATCCCTGAGGGAGTGGAGATTCGTCTGAAGTACGAACTGGACGTCGTCCGGCAGACCCAGTTCGCACAATACTTCCTCGTGGTGTGGGACATCGTCTCGTTTGCCAGGCGGAACGGCATCCTTTGCGGCGTGAGAGGTAGTGCTGCCGCCAGCCTCATTCTCTATTGCCTGGGTATCACGGATGTCGACCCGCTGTTGCACCGGCTGGTTTTCGAGCGGTTCCTCAATGTAGAGCGCAAGGAAATGCCGGACATCGACCTTGATTTTCAGGATGACCGCCGTGCCGAGGTCATCTCCTATGTTGCCCAGAAATATGGCCGCGATCATGTGGCCCAGATCATCACCTTCGGGACCCTGGGAGCGCGGGCAGCCATAAGGGATGTGGGAAGAGCTCTGGGCATGCCCTACAGTCAGGTCGATCAGGTGGCCAGGCAGGTCCCCTTCGGTGTGGGGATGACCATTGAGAAAGCTCTGCAGGAGAATCTCGAATTGGGCCGTATGTATGAGGCGGACACTGTGGTCCGTGGCCTGGTGGACTCGGCAATGAAGCTCGAGGGGGTTGCCCGGCATGCCAGCACCCATGCTGCTGGCATTGTCATTTCCAGTGAATCCCTTGTTGAAAACGTGCCTCTCCAGCAGGCGAGCAAGGGGGAAAAAGAGGGCATGGCCATGACCCAGTTTGGGATGGACGATATCTCCCGTGTTGGTTTGCTCAAGCTTGATCTGCTGGGATTGGCCAACCTGACCACTCTGTGCAGGGCGAGGGATGTCATTGCCCGGGATCGAGGGGTGCAACTCGACCTGCAGCGTCTCCCTCTAGATGACGCCAGGACCTTTGAGCTGCTCTCCTCCGGTGAAACCGGCGGCGTCTTCCAGTTGGAAGGCAGTGGAATGAGACGCTATCTCAAGGAACTGAAGCCAGCCAACTTCAGTGATATTGCTGCCATGGTTGCCCTGTATCGTCCTGGTCCGATGAATCACATCCCCACCTTCATTCGAGCCAAACATGGGCTGGAGCCCATCTCCTACCCCCATCCTGCCTTGGCCGGGATACTGGAGGAGACGCACGGCGTCATTGTCTACCAGGATCAGGTTCTCTTCATTGTGCAGACCTTTGCCGGGTACAGCCTGGGACAGGCTGACATAGTCCGCAAGGCAATGGGTAAGAAGATCGCCGAGATAATGCGCCGGGAGCGACTTCGCTTTCTTGAGGGTGCGGAGAAGAAAGGCTTCTCGCGTGAAGTGGCCAGGCAGGTCTTCGAGCTCATCGAACCTTTCGCCGGCTACGCGTTCAACAAAGCGCACAGCGTGAGCTATGCCATGATCGCCTACCAGAC
>JAFNFZ010000117.1 GCA_017885485.1 Chloroflexota bacterium | reverse complement strand
CTCCCAGGGGGGGTGTTTGACGCGTGAGCGTCGGAAAACAGTCTACCGCCGCGGCTTCACTGCGGTGTCTCAAAAGGAGACTCTCTCATCACAAAGAAGTCACAGCCCCCCACCGAGAGCTATCAACCGACTGCCTGAGGGGGACCTGACGGCGCACCGCCCCTGGATGCCGCATCAAGTGCGGCATGACACGGGGAAAGGGCGTAGGGATGCAGGAGGGGTGAAACCATGACCCTGTCCCAACTCCGCGCCAGAGTGAGAAGCGACCTCCGGGATGAGGATCCCGATGACTACCGCTGGTCCGATGGTGAGCTTGACCGCCACATCGTCCGTGCCCTGAGGGAGTTCAGTCAGGCCATTCCCAGGGAGGCGGAGGCTAGCCTGCCCACGGTGGAGGGCAGCCCTGAGGTGGACCTCTCGTCGCTGACCGACCTGGTCATGATCCAGTCGGTGGAGTATCCCCCGGACCAGAAACCGCCATCCTATCGGCGCTTTGAGGTCTGGGGCGGCACGCTGATGCTGCTCGATGGCGACCTGCCAGATGGCTCCGACTGCGGCATCCACTACGGCGCATTGCACACACTGGACGACGTGGGCTCCAGCGTCCCGGCGCAGTTCGAGGACCTGGTGGCCGCCGGGGCAGAGGGCTATGCCCTGATAGCCTGGGGTGCGTTCACCGCCAACCGCGTCAGTCTGGGAGGGGAGGAGACCTCGGCCGGCTTCCTGTCCCAGGGTCAGGAAAGACTGGACCACTTCCGGGAGCAACTGCGGAAGCACGGCTACCGCAACAGAATGAAAATCAGGAGGTTCTACTCATGAAACAGAAACTGGCCAGCCGCAAGCTCTGGGCCGCCATCGTCACCGCCGTGGTCATGCTCGTCACCGCCATCTGGGGCGTCGAGCTCGACACCGAGCAGGTCCTGGCCGTCATCATCCCCATCGTGGCCTACATCTTCGGCGAGGCCTGGGTGGACGCCAGAAAGACAAGCTGACAGCTATCAGCTATGAACCATGAGCCATGAGCGAGGAGCAATGAGCTACGTTTTGAGTGGAGGCCCGGCCTCAGCCTGCGCAGGGCGCCGCAGCACCACGGAGTCGAACCACCACCAAGCCAACAGGAAGAAGACGACCCAGCCGGCGAAGAACGATTTCTGTGCCCATCCAGGCCACGTGTGGATGTTGCCAAGGCTGAGGACAAGTGCATACGGCAGGCCGACGACAATAGCCTGCACCGCCCTTCGGCCAAGGTCGATGCCCATGACGGACTGGCATTCGGGGCAACTCCATTTCGCCCATGCCCAGCCTCGCCGCGTCCAGCTTACCGCTTGGCCACAATTGGGGCAGTTCCTGTTGCCACGCTTATACAACGGCGGATTGAACCATGCCATATCGGCACCCACTCCCAGAGTCGGCGGATTATATCATGTGCGTCACTACTGGTCAATCTCAGCCACGAGCTATGAGCCACAAACCGTCATGGGAACTCTGTCGCCTGCGCTCCTGGCGGCTCAGAAGGCGGCCGCAGAGGTGCTGTTTATGCATGAACCAGGCGCCGGTGATCAGCAGCCAGATGCCAATGATCCCCAGACAGAAGGCTGGCGCCAAAAACCCGAGGGCAGGCCATTGCGAGTCGCCTATCTCCGCGCGTCTGGAGGCCTCAATACCGGCCCACATCATGAGGCCCTGGCTCATGAAAATCAGCGCGAAGCCACCCTGCACCTTATGCACTCGTTTCATGGCTCTCTCAGCATAGCCCGCGCAACTCAAGAACGTCAATGAGGACTCTCACCGACTCTTTACTCGCAGCCCAGAAGGCAGCCACAGGCGTGCCTTCTGTCAAGGTGGAGCTCAAGCCCCGCCTCGGTGCTGTCCGCAAGCTGTCCTGGACCAGGTTACACGAGGGCACGGAGACACCCTACTACCACGCTTGTTCCCTCCCTGGCGACGGTAGTCTCATCCGTGCCCTCATCGTTGACCCTTCACAGGGTGAAGGGCCCCGCCAGTTGAAGATCAACCGCGTCGCCGACCCCAACGACCCCGAGGCCGACTTCGGGAGCTGGAGTTATGTCGCCGACACGTCCTATGCCGGCTGCGCCCTGGCATCCTACGGAGCCAACGCCATCCTTGTCTGGGCCGACACCGACCAGCGGACCATCCGGTACCGGACATCGAGTGACTACGGGGCCACCTGGTCATCGACGCAAACACTGGCTGCCATGTCCAACGCCGTCTACCACATCGCGGCGGCCATGAACGCCGTCGGCGACGTCTTCCTGATCTTCTTCGAATGGGACACCGTGTACTACTACCTGAGAACCCCCGGGACGTGGGGATCGAAGACCGCCATGCCCGACACCCCCTGGATCGTCTCGGGGATCTCCGCGAGTTACTACGCGGAGAAGTGGGCTGTGGCCCTCACCGGAAGAAACGATGTCAACCAGCGCTGCGTCTGGTCCCGCGAGCTCTATCCTTCACAGGGTGAAGGACTCTGGTCCGATCTTGCTGTTCTGCTGCTCTCCGACAACACCGCCCTGGACTACCGCGCCCCGTCACTGGCCTACGATCCTTCCGATGGAAGGACTACCCACCGCCTCAGCTTCGTTGAGAGCTCATCCAGCGACGTCCTTTATGAGCGCGTCTATCTCACCTTCCACATACCACAACCCGAAGGGGCAGACTTCCCTTCGCCCTACAGCTTCTCCGACAACCTCTGGAAAGAGCCGTACCCGTTCTTCACGGGAGGCATCACCGATCTCTACTACGGCCTGGCCCTCAGCTGCAGCGCCGACTACGCCTACCTCACCGACGGCAGAGCCGTCTATCAGGCCAGCCTCGATCCGGCTGCCGTGGATCTCACCGCCCGGGTGCTGTCCCTGAAGCAAACAATCAATCCCCCAGGTGACGGGAAGAGCGCCGCCGTTATCTCCGTAGACAACACCGACGGCCAGCTCACCGCCCTCATGGACACGGATGTGGAGCTTGCCATATCGCCGGGCTACGCCGGCGAATACTCCGAATATCACCCTAGCTTGTGGGTCACTGCCTACGAGCTGGTCAGCAGTCCCTCGGAATCACGCATCGTCATCTACGGCCAGGGGCCGGAGGCCCTGCTCGCGCGTCAGGTCTTTCGCCTCCAGACAATCTGGGTTCAGGGGGAGGCCTCCGTCCTCACCCTTATCGCCTGGGTTCTTGCCCGGGCAGGGCTGGCCCTGGCCATCGACGCCTACTCGGGGATCTCCGAGGATCTCAAACCCGCTTTCACCGTCCGCAGCGGCGACACCGCTCTGACCGTTCTCAAGAGGCTCCTGGCCATGACCACCGATGTCCTCTACCAGAG
>JAFNFZ010000116.1 GCA_017885485.1 Chloroflexota bacterium | reverse complement strand
TGGCTGGAGTAGTATGACTTGAGGTTCTCCAGGTATCTGGGGCGGCACTCCAGGCACCCGATGCTATTGAGCTGGAGGGTCAGCCCCTTCAGACGAAGGGCCCCGTAGAAACGCCAGGCCAGATCGATAACCTGGGCATCGAATACGGGGTCTGAACTGCCAATGGATTCGACCCCGAACTGGTGATGTTGGCGCAGCCGGCCTTTTTGAGGTCGTTCATAGCGAAAGATGGGCTACGGGGCCCTTCGTCTGAAGGGGCTGACCCTCCAGCTCAATAGCATCGGGTGCCTGGAGTGCCGCCCCAGATACCTGGAGAACCTCAAGTCATACTACTCCAGCCACGCAGACAGCCTTTGCCCTGATTGCCGGGCCAGGTTTTCGCGCAGTCCGTTGCGACTCCTGGACTGCAAGAACACCTCATGCCAAGGCGCAGTGGCCGGCGCCCCCCGAACACTGGACTGCCTCTGTCAGCCGTGCCACAGCCATTTCGAGGAACTCCGGAGCTACCTCGACAGGCGCGCTATGGGTTACGAACTGAACCCCCATCTCGTGCGTGGCCTCGATTACTACACCAGAACCGTGTTTGAGATTCAGCCCGCGGAAGTGCGGGGACAGAGCGCCTTAGGGGGTGGCGGCAGATATGACAATCTGATCGAGCAAGTGGGCGGAAGACCCACCCCCGCCGTCGGTTTCGCCACAGGCCTGGAGCGCATTGTGGCCAATCTGAAGGACCAGGGGATCACTCCCCAGGCTGCCCCGGCCAGCCAGCAAGTCTTCGTGGTCTCCGCAGACGAAGCCGGAGAGAAGGAAGCGCCCATCATAGCAGCCGCTTTTCACGAAGCTAACATAAGTGCCTCTTCCACCTCCGGAGACTACAGCCTGAAGTCCCAGATGAGGCAGGCCGACTCCTCCGGATCGCGCTGGGTTGTCATAATCGGCAGTACCGAATTGAGCAGAGACTCAGTGGTCCTGAGGGATATGGCCGCAGCATCGCAGCAGGAAATGCCCCTGTCAGAAGCCATAGCAAGAATCAAGGGGGCAACGCCATAGCCTGCATCAATAGCCGCAGTCTTCCAACCGCCTCAGTCGCTGCCTGAGTGGCAATCTATGCCAGCCTGACGTGAGCCTCTTCCGACTCCGCCGACTCGGCTGAAGCCCTTCGGGTGACTTGCTGACTGGAATCCAATCCCATCGACCACACCATCCCCTGGCCTGGCATAACTATGGACAGGCATGACCGCGTTTGAATGGAAAGCAAGGTCTTCGTCTTGGCTTCGGTGGCATCAGCAATGGGGACCAGAGGTGGCTGGATCAGGGGGAGAAACCGAACCTGTCACTCAGCAAACAGAGAGGAGAAATCCCCGTTGAAATCCCTGAGAAAACCGTACATGTCTATCAAATCGTCCGAGTTCACCGGAATAGACAGTCTGCGTCGTTCATCTTCGCTCAGTTCGGTAAGGATCTCAGGCGCTTTGCCATCCTTGACCACAGCAGCCACTAGGCCCTGGCTCTTGCAGGAGACGCAGAAAACAGACAGGAACCATAGGTCCTCACGGTGCCCCAGGATCTTGATGTTACTCGATTCATACTGGCAACCGCAGATCCCGCACTTCATATTGGAGAGCAGTTTCCTGACAAACTTCTCATCCATCATCTCACCACACAGCCCGGTCAGTCTTCAGAGGTTTTGCCTTTGCCAAGGTCACGCAAGTCAAGCGTATTGATGAAATCGGTGAAGGCTGATAGCTTGCGCAGCTCCTCTTCGCTGACTTCCTTCTTCCCATCATGCTTGCCGGCCTGAGAGCTCACTACTGGCTTGCCTGTCTCCTGATCGAAGATAATGCCGGCCTTCTCCAGGACTTCTTCGTTGGCATAAATGGGGGCTTTCGCTCTCACCGCAATGGCGATCGCATCGCTGGGACGGGAGTCGATTTCGACCTCTTTACCATTGAAGTCAAAACTGATCTTGGCATAGAAGGTGTCGTTCTGAAGGTCATTCACCAGAATAGACTTGATCTTCGCCCCCAGAGTGCTGATAACAGAGTGAAGGAGGTCATGAGTCAACGGTCTGGGAACACTGACACCCTGCAACTTGATCGCTATGGCATCGGCCTCTGCCGGCCCAATCCAGATGGGAAGATATCGGTCTGAGTGGACTTCTTTGAGTATCACCACGCGTTGAGAGTTCATCACGCTCACGCGAATACTATCAACGCTCATCTCAATCATCTGCCCGTACCTCTATGCGTGTCACTCGTGGCCCAAAGTCAATTCTAGGCTTGGCATGCAGGATTTGTCAAACCCTGTCAAAGCAGGGCTTCCTTATGACGCGCGCTGTGGCACTGAATGCTCACGGATACCGGCAAACTGGCTATGTGGCAGGGGAAGACCTCCACGTGGACCGCCAGGGCCGTGGTCCTGCCTCCGAAACCCTGCGGACCGATGCCCGTGGCATTGATCCTCTGCAGCAGTTCCTGCTCCAGATCGGCAACCTCAGAGTCCGGATTTGGCTCGCCCAGCGAACGCAGCAAGGCCTCCTTGGCCAGCAGCACCGCTTTGTCAGCGGTGCCCCCGATGCCTACCCCCACAACGACAGGCGGGCATGGGTTGCTGCCAGCTTCCTCCACTGCTTTCACCACGGTGTCGACTATGCCCTGTCTGCCCTGGGCCGGCAGGAGCATGATGAGACGACTCATGTTCTCTGACCCCCCACCCTTGGGCATCAGGACAATCTTCAGTCGATCGCCGGGCACTATCTTAGTGTGTATAATCGGAGGGCAGTTGTCCTTCGTGTTCGTTCTCGTTGAGAAAGGGTGGCGAACCATCGATTTGCGCAGGTATCCCTCGGTGTAGCCTCTGCGCACTCCCTCCTCCACCGCCGCATAGACTCCTCCCCCTTTGACATGAACATCCTGGCCCACCTCAAGCAACACCACAGAACTGCCGCAATCCTGGCACAGAGGAACTCGCTCTCTGGCAGCAATCTCCGCATTCTCCAGGATCTGCTTCAAGATCTCCCTTCCAAGAGGCGATTCTTCCCTTTCCATTGATTCCCCGAGAGCCCTGGTGACATCGCCGGGAAGAAAGTAGTTCGCTTCCCGGCACAGGCTGGCTACGGTCTCGGCGATACTACTCGCATCGATCTCCCTTTGAGGCATGACCCTACTCCTTCAGCTCAGCGATGCCTGCCAACATCCACGATGCCCGTTTTCGTATTTCAATCTGAACACCTAAAGGGGTATGTTGCCGTGCTTCTTGGCAGGAAGCGTGTCCACCTTGTTTTTCAACATCTCCAACGCCTTGATCAGCTTTCGGCGCGTTTCCCTCGGGTCTATCACGTCGTCTATATACCCTCTGGCTGCAGCCACATAGGGATTGGCGAATTTCGATCGGTATTCCTCGATAAGCCTCTGACGCGCTTCCTCAGGGTTTCCTGCCTTGGCGATCTCGCTTCGAAAGACGATGTTCACCGCCCCATCCGGCCCCATCACTGCGATCTCCGCTGACGGCCAAGCATAGTTGATGTCTCCCCGCAAGCCCTTGCTGCTCATCACCACGTAGGCCCCACCGTAGGCCTTGCGAACAATCACGCTTATCTTGGGCACAGACGCTTCAGCATAGGCATAGAGGAACTTCGCTCCATGCCTGATAATGCCCCCGAACTCCTGGTCCGTGCCCGGCATGTACCCGGGGACATCCACGAAGGTAATCAGCGGTATGTTGAAGCAATCACAGAATCGGACGAACCTCGCCCCCTTGTCCGAAGCATTGATGTCAATCACCCCCGCCATGTAGGAAGGCTGCTGAGCGACAATGCCCACGGCCTGCCCCGCGAGCCTGGCAAATCCAACAACCAGATTGGGGGCGAAGTGCTTATGCACCTCCATGAAATCGCCGGCGTCAACCACCCTTGTGATGATCTCCTTCATGTCATAGACCTTGGCGGCGTCCGCCGGCACAACGGACAGCAGCGCCTCATCGCTTCTATCCGGATCGTCGCCGGTATCCACCCTGGGTGTTTCCTCCATGTTGTTCTGGGGCAGGAAGCTCATCAAACGGCAGACCATTTGGAGCACTTCCTGCTCGCTATCGGCTACGAAGTGGCAAACGCCACTCCTCTTTGCATGGACCATGGCCCCACCCAGATCCTCATGGGAGACCTCTTCTCCACATACCGTCTTTATCACGTCGGGACCCGTTATGTACATCTGCCCGATGCCCTTGACCATGAAGATGAAGTCCGTGATCGCCGGAGAATAAACAGCGCCACCCGCAGTGGGACCCATCACAACGGAAATCTGGGGAACCACGCCTGAATACAGTGTGTTGCGGGTGAAGATCTCAGCATAGCCCTTCAGGCTGTCCACCCCCTCTTGAATTCGTGCCCCTCCGGAGTCGAGCAGGCCAATACATGGAGCGCCGTTCTTCGCCGCCAGGTCCATAACCTTGCAGATCTTCTCCGAAGCCACCAGCGACAGCGTGCCACCGATCACCGTGAAGTCCTGGGCGTATACATAGGCCAGCCTGCCATCAATCTTGCCATAGCCCGTGACCACAGAGTCGCCCAGGAACTTCTGTTCGTCCAGACCGAAATCGGTTGCCCGGTGGGTAACGAAGGCGTCAAGCTCTTCGAAACTGCCCTGGTCAAAAAGGAGATTGACCCTCTCCCGCGCAGTGAGCTTGCCCTTGGCATGTTGGGCTTCGATGCGCTTGGCGCCTCCGCCCTGCCTCGCCTGACCCCGCAGCTTGTTCAGATTGTCTATTCGGTTGTCGACAGGATTGTCAGCCATTGCTTCTTGGAAACCCCCTTCCCTCGAAATCTAGTCCTCAAAGGGTCGTCTCTGAGCCCTAGGACAGTTGCGCCAGTCTATCCCTTATCTTCTGGAGCCTGTCCTCGGAATCGAGGAGCCTTCCCCGCTCCTTCTCTACAACTGAAGACGGTGCTCTGCTGAGGAAAGCCTCCCCGCTAAGCCGGATCTTGAGATCAGCCACCCTGGCCTCCAGAGCCTCTTTCTCTCCTAGCAGCCGCTGCCTCTCCGCATCAAGATCAGTCATCGCAGGAAGAACAATCTCAACGTCCTTCAACACCAGTACCATAGCCCCCTCGTGTGTCTTGTCTTCTCTGCGCTGATCCGAGATAGCCAGAGGTCTCACCCGAGCCAGCGCCTCAATCGCCTGACGGTGAGCCTCAACGACCGACCTGCCCCTAGCATAGATCTGGGCCTCAATCCACCGAGCAGATTCCACCTTGGATTCCGCTCGGGCATTGCGGATGCTGTGGATAATCTCAATGACCGACCCCATTTCCGCCTCTGCCTGATCATCAATGTATCCCCTCCCGGTCGGATAGGGGGCAATCATGATGGAATCCGGTCTCGATTCGTCCCACTGGAGATGCGAAATCAGCGTCTGCCATATCTCCTCGGTAATGAAGGGCATGTAAGGATGGGCCAGCCTCAGAGAAGTCTCCAGAGTCTGGGCCAGAACAGGGACTGGCGACGGTGAGCTTCCCTCCCGGAGGCGAATCTTGGCCAGTTCGACATACCAGTCACAGAACTCCCCCCAGAGGAATTCGTGGATCTGCATCTCCGCTTCACCAAACTGGAAGTCCCCCAACAGCCGATCGGTCTTGACCACCAGGCGGTCCAGGCGACTCAATATCCATCGGTCTTCCACCGGCATGCCGGGCGGCAACTGTATGTCAACAGGGCCGGGCGGCAAACTCCTTATTACAAATCGGGCGGCGTTCCAGAGTTTGTTGGCGAAATTGCGCGCCGCCTCCAGCTTCTGGCTGCTTACCTGAACATCGTTCCCGGGCGCGGTGCCCGTGGTGATGGCAAAACGCAACGCATCAGCACCATAATCGTCGATAGCCTCCAGGGGGTTGATGACGTTCCCTTTCACCTTGCTCATCTTCTCCCCTCTCTCATCTCTCAGCAAGCCATGAAGATAGACCCAGCGGAAGGGGATATCGCCCGTATTCTCGATACCCATCATGATCATCCTGGCCACCCAGAAGAAAAGGATGTCATAGCCAGTTTCCATGACCGCGGAAGGGTGGAAGTATCTGAGGTCTTCGGTATCGTCTGGCCAACCCAGGGTAGAATGCGGCCAGAGAGCCGAGCTGAACCAGGTGTCGAGGACATCTGATTCCTGGTATATCTTAGATGAGCCACAATGAACGCACGTTTCAGGCTGGTCTGCGGTAACGGTGAGCTGACTGCAACTCTCACAGTACCAAACGGGGATTCTGTGCCCCCACCATAATTGACGACTGATGCACCAGTCGCGGATGTTCTCCATCCAGTGAAGGTATACCTTGGTGAACTGCTCCGGAATGATGGTTATCCGCCCCTCTTTCACCGCCTTGATCGCTGGCTCGGCCAAAGGCTGAGTTCGGACAAACCACTGGCGGCTGGCCCAAGGCTCGACAACGGTGTCACATCGGGCGCAATGTCCCACCGATTGAAGATGTGGTTTGGTCTTCGACAGCAGTCCTTCTCGTTCCAGTTGCACAAGGAGAGCCCGCCGACAATCAAAGCGATCGAACCCTTGATAGGGACCTGCCTCCTTGTTCAGTGTGCCATCGGCATTCAATATGTTCACCGCAGGAAGGTTGCGCCGCTGGGCCATCTCAAAGTCCACCGGGTCGTGCGAGGGAGTAACCTTGAGCGCTCCGGTGCCGAAGGTGGTGTCCACTGCCTCATCGGCAATGACTGGTATCGGGCGGGATATGACCGGAATAGCGACCCTCTTGCCGATCAGGCCTCTGTAGCGTTCATCGTGGGGATTGACAGCTACAGCAGTGTCGCCGAACATGGTCTCGGGACGGGTTGTCGCCACCGTGACGTGATCCCGTTCGCCCACCACGGGGTAGTTTATGAAGTAGAGGTGCCCCTCTATTTCTCTATGCTCTGTCTCAAGGTCAGAGAGCGCAGTCCGACAGCGAGGGCACCAGTTGATGATTCGTTCACCTTGATAGATCAGCCCTTTGTGATAGAGACGAACAAAGGTGGTAGTCACCGCTCGGCTGGGTCCTTCATCAAGGGTGAACCTCTCCCTGGTCCAGTCGCAAGACGCGCCCAGCTTCCCATGTTGTTTCATGAAGACCTGGTGGCATGTTCTGGACCATTCCCACGCCCTTTGCACCAACTTCTCTCTCCCCAGATCGTGCCTGGTCAGCCCCTCGGCAGCCAGTTGCCGCTCGATGACTACCTGGGTGGCGATGCCAGCGTGGTCGACCCCCGGTAACCAAAGAGTGACTTCTCCCTTCATGCGGTGCCAGCGGATCATGATGTCCTCAATAGTGGCTGGCATTGCATGACCCAGGTGCAATTCGCCGGTGACGTTGGGAGGGGGCATGATTATGGTGAAGGGCTTCCTGTCGGGGTCGATCTTGGGGGTGAAATAGCCTTTCTTCAACCAGAATTCGTAGATTCTGTCCTCAACATGTCTCGGCTCGTAAGCCTTGGGCAGGTCCTTGTGTTGTCGCATTGACTGAGTCTTGCCTGGTCGCAGGCTACTGCTGGTGTGTCCTTCCACCGGAGGTACCTGCGGCCGCAGCGAGCAGTGTCACCACTTCATCCAGGATCTTGTGGGCCACTTCTGATTTCGGCAGCAGTGGCAAATCCTTCACCCCTCCCTTGGAATCAACCAAGACCACTCTGTCCGTATCAACCCCGAAGCCGCTGCCGGCCTCAGTGATGTTGTTGGCCACGATGAGGTGAAGCCCCTTGTTCTTCAGCTTAACGGTGGCATTCTGCACCACATTCTCGCTTTCAGCAGCGAATCCTACCTTGATCACATTCCCTCTTACTTCACTGAGGATGTCCGGGTTTCTGATCAACTCCAACTGCATGAGGGGGAATTCTTCCTTCTTCAGCTTGCTTTTGGCGGCGGTTGCCGGCCGATAATCAGCCACAGCAGCAGCCATGATCAGAACATCCGCTTGGGGCACTGTTTTCAAGACTGCTTCCCGCATCTGCAGCGCCGTTTGAATCTGCAGCACCTCAACATCAACAGGAGCAGTCAGTGCCGTCGGAGCGGTGATCAGAGTCACCTTCGCTCCCCGCTCCCGGGCGGCTTCAGCCAAAGCATAGCCCATCTTGCCCGAACTCCTATTGCAGATAAGGCGAACCGGGTCGATGGGCTCCTGAGTACCGCCCGCGGTGACAACCACAATCTTTCCTGCTAGATCGCTCTTCCTGTCAAGAATGCGGCCAATGGCCGCCAGGATATCTCCCACATCGGCCAGGCGCCCTGTGCCCTCCTCTCCACATGCCAGAGAGCCATATCCTGGTTCAACTATCTTGAATCCTCTGGTGCGAAGCCTNNATGTGTTCAATATCATACTCCTCGGGAGCAGCGAACATGTCGGTGACCACCGGCCTGTGAGTGATGCTCCGGAAGGTCAACGGGGTAACAAACTGCGTGGCGCAGGCAGTCATGACCACATCCACTCTGGCCCCACTCTGCGCCAGCCTGCTGGCCAGTTCAACGGCTTTGTAGGCCGCGATGCTGCCAGTCACACCCAGGAGCACGATCCTGTCCCGCATCATTCCAGCTTCATATTAACCCAATCATGCCAAAAAAACCACATCGCGGGTACGGGGAGACTGGGGGCACAGGATTATGTCCTGTTCAGTTCGTGGATCAACTGCAGGCCATGCAGCGTCAGATGGCGATCCACCACTTCTATCACTTTCGTCTCCCTGGCGATAACATCCGCATAGCCACCGGTAGCAATGACTCTGGCCTTCCCGCCCAGTTCCCCGGTTAGACGGCTCACCAACCCTTCAACCAGTCCAACGTAGCCAAAGATGACCCCTGCCTGCATGGCCGCAACGGTGTTCTTGCCGATAGCATTCTGGGGACGGACCAGCTCTATTCGTGGCAACCTGGCCGTACGGGTGAACAGGGCTTCCGTAGCTGCCTCCATGCCGGGCGCGATGGCTCCCCCAATGTAACTGCCATCCTCAGAAATAACGTCGAAAGTGGTGGCGGTACCCATGTCAATGACAATGGCCGGCCCGCCGTAGAGCCCGTAGGCGGCAGCTGCATTGACTATTCGATCAGCTCCAACCTCCCGGGGATTGTCCATATTGATTCGGACCCCGGTCTTAACCCCCGGCTCCACCACGAGCAGCAGCGTCCTGAAATAACGCTGGCATAGCTCTTCAAACACGGGAACCAGGGGGGGCACCACACTGCACAGAATAGCCTCCTTTATGTCATCCTTCGCAACACCATGGTACGGCAATAGGTTGAACAGCAGGGATGCGTATTCATCTGATGATCGATGGATGCTGGTGGCTATCGAGAGGT
>JAFNFZ010000115.1 GCA_017885485.1 Chloroflexota bacterium | reverse complement strand
ATAAAGGATGGCATAGTCAGGGTGCAAGTCTTCGCATCAGGATGCCACGGTGGCCCGCCCAAAGAAGCTGCCCTAGCTATACTCCAGGAAGAGCTGCAGGATGCCATACCCGAGATCAAGGAAGTGGTGGCGGAGTGAGTCCAGTCTTCTGGCCGGGAAGCGCCTTCGTCACATCATAGTAGTCCAGGAATGGATCAATGCTTGAACAGGAGAGGGATCGTGCGATGGGAGGTCAGTCCTGTCGCCTTTCATGGTAGCGCAGGAAGCGGTCCATAGCCTTGGCAGCACTTGATATCGAGGTGTAGACAGGCAGTCCGGCGCTGGAGCATTTGTGCTGCAGTTCCAGCGATCTCTGGCAATCAACGTCGCTGATAGCGCTGTGGATTATGACCGCCACAGCTTTATTCACTTCCCGATGCACCTTGAGGAGTGCGTCAAGAAACATGTCCGGCCAGAACCTGAAAGGGGATTCCGCATGGGGCCACCCGGAGTTGCTGATGCTGACCTGCACTGTCAACAGGTCGAACACATTGTTGTCAGCTAGTCTGCGCATGATAGTGTAGTGGCCCTCACCCGATCCGATGTTGGTAACGTCGAAGGGGTTCCTCAGAATCATGCCAGCGTCAGTATTGGAGAACCGGGCAACCACATCATTGATGTCATGCTGGTCCTGCGGAGACAGCGGCGGCAACTTGAAGCCAGCACGAACGTATTCATCAGCAGTCAGAACCGTGAATCCGCCATTGCTGCCGCAGAGAACCATGTTCCTCCCTTGCGGAGGAGGCATGTACTCAAAGGTCACCAGCATATCCACCATCTCATCCAGGCTGTGCACCCTGACTGCACCGCTTTCGTCCAGGAGGGCCTCCCAGGCTTGGTCAGCGCCGGCCAGAGAACCGGTGTGAGACGCTGCAGCAATCGCCCCTGCCCCGGTGGAGCCGCCCTTGAGGATGACCACCGGCTTCACGGAGGACAGCCTTTTCAGAGCCCCAACAAACCTCGGGCCATCCTTCACCCCCTCAAGGTAGGCAGCAACCATCTCCGTTTCGGCATCAGCGGCGAAGTAGTCAAACAGGTCGCTCTCATCCACGTCGAGTGCATTCCCGTATGAGATGGCCTTGCTGAACCGGATGCCCCTCTGGCCAGCAGCGCGAATGAGGTAGATGGAGTTGCCTCCGCTCTGACCGATGAAGCCGACGTTGCCCTTCTCTCTGGGGAAGTCGCAGGCGAAGGAGAGGCCGATGTCGGGACAATACAGGCCCAGGCAATTGGGGCCGAGAAGGCGAACGCCACTGGCCTGAGCCACACGCAGGAGTTCCTCTTCCAGATCTCGGCCTTCCGCCCTGCCGTTCTCGGAATAACCCGCGGTGAAGAAGGAGACAATCCTGGCCCCCTTTGCGGCGCTATCCCTGACCAACTGCGGAGTCAGACGGGCAGGAATACAGGAGATGACATAGTCGACCGTGCCCGGGATGTCACCGATGCTGGGATAGACCTTCAGTCCCAGGATCTCTCCACCGCCGGGGTTCACCGGATACACCCTGCCCTTGAAACCCGAATCGAGCATGCAACTGACAAACGCATGCCCGATGTTGTACGAGGTGGAAGCTCCCGCTATGGCTACCGAGGTGTGATGGAAGAACGAATCGTCGATGCTCTGCTTTTTCAAGGTTGATACACGCCTGATTATATAGCACCTTCAGCCGTCCTGTGAAATCCGGCCAGAACGGCTGGTATTCCCGACTGAACCACTGGCACATGCAGGCAACGCTGTTCGAAATTGCTGGAACTCTCAGACGAGTAGTATAATCGTGCCGATCGAATTCAGGCCTGAACAGGAGGCCATTGCATCCGGCATTGCGCCGGATGAAGAAAAGGGGGGCAAAGCATGGCAAAGGCAGCGGTTGAAACACGCAAGGCTTTCACGCCGGGCAAGATCGGCAACCTCCAACTACGCAATCGCATCATCAGGGCGGGCTGCTTCGAGGGCATGTGCCAGGAGGGCAGCTGCTCCGACCGGCTCATAGAGCATCACACGGCGGTGGCCAAGGGCGGCGCTGCCATGACCACGGTAGCCTACTGCTCGGTGGCTCAGGAAGGCCGTGCCTACGGCCATGAAATGTGGATGAGAGAAGATCTCATGCCCGACCTGAAGCGTCTGACCGACGCCATACACAGAGAAGGAGCGGCTGTCTCAGTTCAATTGGGCCACTGCGGCTACTTCGCCAGCAAGGCCGACACCGGCCACCAGCCAGTCGGTGCTTCCCGGAAGTTCAACCTCTTCCGCATGAGCTTCCCCCGGGTGATGACCGAAGGGGACATAAACGCAGTCATGGATCAGTTCGCCAAGGCAGCCGTCATGGCCAAGCAGGCCGGGTTCGATGCCGTCGAAATCCACTCGGGTCATGGCTATCTTCTGGCGCAATTCCTTTCTCCCTACACCAACAAGCGTAAGGACATGTACGGCGGCACTCTGGAGAACCGCATGCGCTTCCCCGCTTCGGTGGTCAAGAGGGTTCGCGAGGCCGTTGGACCCGGCTACCCCATCCTGGTCAAGATGAACCTTACCGACGGCATAAAGGGCGGGTTGGAGGTGGACGATGCCGTAGCCATAGCCAGGCGTTTCGAGGCCGAGGGAGCCAGCGCCCTGATCCCCAGCTGCGGGTTCACTTCAAAGACACCGCTGATGATGCTGCGGGGCAACGTGCCCACCATGGAGATGGTCGCCGTCCAGAAGGGCTGGTCAAAGAAGATAGGATTGCTGCTCTTCGGACGTCTCATGGTTCAGACCTACGAGTACAACGATCTGTTTCTGATGCAGGACGCCATGAAGGTCCTCAAAGCGGTGAAGATCCCGGTAGTGCTCATCGGGGGCATCTGCTCCGTCGACAATCTGGATACGGCCATGCGCGCGGGCTTCGAGTTCGTGCAGGTCGGCCGGGCCATAATCAAGGACCCCCAGATCGTCAACAAGTGGCAGAGAGGGGAAGTGCTGGTCTCGGACTGCGATCACTGCAACCGCTGCATTCCTGAGATGGACAAGGGCGGGGTGGAGTGCGTGTGCAACACCAAGGGGCCACTCATCAAAAAGAGAAAGGGTGTTGGCCCTGAATACCGGGCTTGAACAGAGCGCCATGCTCTGACGGAAGCCCTCATCTGCTTCTCACTGCTCAGCGTAGAAGGAGAAGCCGATAATCCCCGGGCCGGCGTGCACGCCCATGCCCGGCGTGAACTCGGTGAGATAGAGCTCAGCGCAGTCGAACCTCCGTCCGATCTCTTCCTTCAGCCTCTCACCCTGTTCCAACTCATCGGCATGGTGCACGTTGACATGCACCCTGGCCTCGCCTACGCTATCAGCCAATGCCTGTAGCATAACCTCAATGGCCTTCGCCTTGCTCCTGGGACGGGCCAGGGGCATCGTCTCTCCTGCCTCGGCGTTGTGCTCCAGCACCGGCTTCAGATTCAGAAGCGAACCCGCCCACGCAGCCGCTTTGCCAACCCGACCGGTCCTGGCCAGGTAGTAGAGGGTATCCACCATGGCCACCAGGACGACCCTCTTCATCATGCTCCGAGCAGCATCGCACACTTCCTGGAGACCCGCCCCTTCTTCGGCAGCGCGAGCTGCCTCAAGAACCACGAAGCCCAATGCACCGGCCACCGCTCGGCTGTCGACCACCTCCACGATGGTACCTGGCATCGTTTCCTTTG
>JAFNFZ010000114.1:1123-6855 GCA_017885485.1 Chloroflexota bacterium | reverse complement strand
GTTTCTCCCAGCGGTAGTACAGTCCCCTCGGTTCAAAGATCATGAAGGCGATGATAATGCCGCCGAACAGTATCAAGCCCGTGGAGATGCTGACCTGGCCGGCCCAGTCAGCAGGCAGGCTCTCTACCAGGGCAGGATTGATGTAGTCCTTCAGTAGAACGTCGAGGAAGTTCAGAGAGATGGCGCCGAAGAAAACCCCGCTGGTGGTACCCCAGCCGCCGACTATTAGCATGCCCATGTACCAGATGGAATCGATGAGTTGGAAGTGGGACGGCGCGACACTCCGTTGATAGTAGGCCCATAGCCACCCGGCCACTCCGGCAAAGAGGCACCCGATGAAGAAGGCCAGCATCTTGTAGCGAAAGACGGGGATACCGCTGACCTCGGCAGCCAGTTCATTGTCCCTGATGGCCACGAAGGCTCTGCCTGTGGGCGTTCTTTGAAGATTCTTGGCCAGAAACGTAGCCAGAACCACCAGCGCCATGGTCAAGCAGTAGAAGGCACTGCGGGATCTCAGGTCAATGGGGCCGAGTCTGAGCGGTTCCAGGTGCAGGCCGCCGAACCCTCCGGTAACGCTGTCGAAGTGCTCGAAACACCAGATGATGACGAAGTGTGCCGCCAGCGTGGATATGACCAGGTAGAACCCCTTGAGCCTGAAGCAGGGCAACCCGAAGACCAGCCCGACCAGCCCTGCCGAGAGAGCGCAGATTGGCAGGCAGAGCCAGCTGTTCAATCCAACCTGGGTCGTGAGGATGGCCACCGTGTAAGCGCCGACGCCAACAAATGCGGCTTGGGCTATGGATATCAGGCCGCACAGACCGGACAGAATGTGGAGACCCAATACCGCCACAATGGCTATGCCCAGGTCGATTAGCAGCCCCAGCCAGTAGTCGTCGGCAAGCAGCGGTACCGTGAAAACGACGACAAGCCCGATTGCCAGCAGCACCCAATGGGTCTTGGTTCGCAGTATGGCCAGGTCCGACTCGTATCTTGTATTGAAGACTCCGCCCGGCAGCACTTTCAGATCCTCCGTATCTCTCGCAGGCCGAATAGCCCGTGTGGTCTTATGATCAGAATAACGACGATGAGCATGAAGGGCAGGAGCTGACTGAATCCGGTGACATGAGGATCGATGTACGTGCCGGCCAACCTCTCTGCGACGCCAATGATCAGCGCTCCGATGAAAGCACCTGGTATCGATTCTATGCCACCCAGCAGCACCACCGGCAGGGCATGGATGATGGCAACGTTGCCCATGCTTTGGTCCACGGGAAGCATGGAACCGAGCAGGATGCCACCTGCGGCGGCTGAGAGACAGCCCACTACCCAGGATATGGCAGATATCCTCTTCACGGCGATCCCCAGACTCTGGCTGACGACGGGGTCTTCCGATACCGCCCTCATTGCCAGCCCGCCCCTGGTGAACCGGAAGTAGGAGACGAAGACCAGGAACATCATTGCGGCGACGATGAAAGCAGATAGCCGCTCGTATTGGATGGGGAGACTGCCGACGGTCAGTGTGCCGGAAGGGAAGATAGGGGGCATAGCCTGGGGTTGGCCCTTAAACAGCAGGACGGCGATGCCCTGGATGACCGAGAACCCAAGGACCATGGTGAGTATGAAGGTGGTCAGCCCGCTTTGCCCGATCATCGGTCTCATCAGGAAACGATCGATGACCAGGGCGATNNGAAGTATGCCAGCAACATCAGGATTGCCCCATGGGCCAGGTTGAAGACCTTGCTCGACTTGTAGACGACGACCACTCCTAGGGCGACCAGTGCGTAGACTCCCCCCAGCAGGATCCCTTCAAGGATTGCCCTCAATGCCTGGTCTCTGTCATCCGCTGGCAGAAGGACGAAGAGTAGCAGGCAGCCAACAACCACAACAGCAGTAGCTAAGAGGGATTTGAGGATTGTCTTCTTTCCCCCGGGGCGGATGTGGCGGGCCGTCGCCTCTAGGTCTCCCAGCAGCTTGTTCCTGCTATTCTGGTTCATCGTCTGCCTCTGCCCGCTATTCTATCCTGAGATCGGCCGCCGGAGGCTGTGACACAATGCCTTCCTTTGTGGAGCCGAAGATCTGCTGCAGATTGACCCCGATGGCAGAGAAGAACTGAACTGCTTCTCCAGACAATGTATCACCAGCCACGTAGGCGACCCTGGCCCTGATGAAGCCGTGCTTGTCCCTCAGAGGCCGCAGAACCAGGAGGTCGGCAATACTGCCGAGAGATCTTCCGACCAGCCCCATGCGGTGGTTCTCCTGAGTGAGACGGACTCTCTTGTACCCTAGAGACAAACTGAAACTGTACAGCCTCTTCTTCAGCCAGGTACCGTCAACCATGTTCTCCTGGATGGTTTCGGCCATCACCTTCCATAGCTTTGGCGGGTAGGCCAGTACATCCGGAGAGATTTCTCTCATATCCTGTGGGGCCGTTTCCGTCCTCTCAGCGAAGTTGAGCCTTTGTCCTGTCAGCAAAGAAGTACAGAAGCCCAGAGTCTGTTCGAAGAACCATGCCGGGCTGATGATAGAGACATATTCGTCACCGTCGTGCACAGGATTGGAGGCCAGGGCTGCCTCGGCGGCAGACAGAAGAAACTTGTGTGTTGCAGGGACTAGCTTGGGGGAGTCGTTGGCTCCCAGAGTAAAGAGCATGAGAGCTATATCATCGCCTTTGCCGTGAGCCAGTCTTCGCTCGAAGTCTCCAGGCTGGTTCTTCTCGTGCTCCTCGCCCATTCTGATCAGCTCGTCCAAGCTGATCAGAATGGGGTTGTCGTAGTGTCGCAGTCCCTTCCCATTCCAGTAGATTATCCTCTGGAGAGAGGGAAGGTCTTTCTTGATGGCCAGCAGTTTGTCGACCTGTTCCTGGTCTTGGGCCATGGCAAACCTGGCACGAGAGAGCATCATCAGGCCTTTCGTCTCTTTCATGGAGCCGGCTGGATTCAGTCCTATCACGATGCTCCGGGCTGTTTGCACCGCCAACTGCGACCATAACCACTCGGGGTTGTTATCTGCCAGGATGGATACGCTGTTGCCTGCTCCCAGTCCCAGGCGTGTCAGCCCCAGGAAGATCGCCCTGACCTTCTCGTAGCTGTCATTCCACGTATACTCCCGCCAGATCCCGTACTCCTTCTTGCGCATGGCGACAACGCTTGCACTCCATCGCTCGCGTTTGTGTTGCAGGAGTTTCGGCAGTGTATCTTCCGTCATCTGCAGCCTATGGTTCACTGCGGAAGTATCTTGTCTCTCACGGAATCAATAATGCCCTGAGCCTGGGAGGCGATTCGCTCCACCAATTCCTCGACACTGGGGACATCGTCTATTCTCCCACAGACCTGTCCGCTGGGCATGACTCCAGAATCTGCATCTCCTTCGACCATGGCTTTTCTTATCCGCACTCCCCCTGCGGCTAGGTGCCCCAGTTCTGATATGGATGCTTCGTACTGCTTTCTCATACTCCAGCCACCGAGGAGGAACCGCCACCATGAGACCCCCAGCATTCTTCTGGTTTCCAGTGCGCCTGATATCTTCTCTTTCCAGGAAAGAGAGGTTTTACTTTCCTCTAACATCTGCGTGAACTTGTTGCTGATGACTCTGAGCCGTGTTCCGGTAATCGCAGGTGTGACCAGGGTGTCGTTTTCGCTGCACTCCAGGTACCTTTGCTTGACACTGATCGGGAGTGGGCTCTCCTGAGTGACAGCAAATCTGGTGCCCATGGCAATGCCTTCGGCGCCCAGAGCCAGGGCCGCCACCAGTCCTGCACCGTCGCAGAATCCTCCGGCTCCCACCACAGGGATTCTCACCTTGCTGGCTATGAGAGGTAACAGAACGATCGTGCTCACGTACCCCACGTGGCCACCCGCTTCTTCCCCCTGCACCATGATGGCGTCAGCTCCATCCTGCTCTGCTCTAACCGCATGCCTCACGGTGCCTACCATGGCCATGATCTTCATGTTCAGGCCTGTTGTGAGATCAATGAGCCACTTGGGGTTGCCTCTGGAATGGCAGATCAGCGGGACCTTCTCTTCTAAGAAGACTTCTGCCAGCTTCTCATATCCCGGGCTCCCGAATATGAGGTTCACTCCGAAAGGTTTGTCTGTGAGCTGCCTGATAGCCCTGATGTCGTCTCTGATTTCTTCTGCAGCCAGTCGCCCCGAAGCCAGTATGCCGAAACCACCGGCATTGGAGACGGCTGCCACCAAACGGGGGACTCCTACGAAATTGGCTGGCGCTTGAATGATAGGATATCGTATCCCGAGCAGCTCGGTGATCCTGGTTCTCATCCGGAATGGTTTCTTGGCCGCCTCGCTGTGGTTAGTCGGTATCTTTGTCTCTCCAGACTCCGTCAATCAAGACCTTCTTGTCCCTGTCCTTCAGGTGGACTCCTCTGAAGGTGGTTGTGTATTCCTCCGGCAGAGTCACTCCTGCCTCTACCGCATACTTGATCATTCTGCTGATCTCAACCACCTTGGTGGCCACATTCCGAACTCGCGTCATCCCCGCTTTGTCATCCAGTACTCCATGCTCGAGGTATGCTGGCCTCTGCCCAAAGGCGGCAGTGCTTGCCACTGCCCAGCCCCTGGCAACCACGAATCCCGAGCCTCTGCCGATGACTTCCAGGTCTTCCAGGGCTCGCTCCAGGCCCATACCCAGGAATCCAACGGTCAGCAACCCGGAGACCTTGTTTCTGAAGTTGTAGGTGAAGAAGTGGTGATACCTCCAGCGGGAAATCAATGTTGAGAACAAGGGTGCGGCACCCACGTTCCATACCGGTGCACCGAGGATGAATGCGTCGCTGCCTATCATCTTCTCAAATACCATGTGAGCATCATCCTGTATCTTGCATGGCGCTCGGTTCTCTATGCACCACTGGCAGTGCTGACAGAGTGCTATTTGCTTGCCTGCCAGCGTGATGAACTCGGTTTCCACTCCGGGTATCCGTGCCGCCGTTTTGAGGGCTTCCTGAACCATGGTGTCACAGTTGCCTCCCTTTATCGGGGTTCCGGAGATGCCCAGCACTTTGATGTTGACCGTTATCATCCTCTATGACTCCAGTTCTGTTGGNNCCTGTTGCCTCTAGCTCTTGGGAGGTTCGGGCAGTTTGGGCGGCCCCGTTTTTTGAAGCTCGCAAACCAGAGCAGCAATCGGGCATGGTTGCCCGATTTCATGGCCAATTTCCAGAGCGTACCTGAGATCCTTGCCGCCGACGTAGTACGTTGGTGTGGGAGGCTCCGTGAAGTGCGACTTCAGCCACTCCCAGTTCTGGATCACGAAGCTGCTCCCTGAGCCATTCTTCATGTGGTTCACGAGCATCTCCTCACTGGCGCCGTTTCTCATTCCCCATGCTATGGCTTCATAGGCGACGCGGGCGTTGATGATGGCTGCCATATTGTTGACCAGCTTCACAATCTGTCCCATCCCGAGTTGACCGCAGTAGGTGATCTTGCCCATCCTCTCGAGGATATGACGGTACTTCTCCAGCGCATCCTTATCGCCCCCGACGCTGATACCCAGAGTTCCTGCCTCGGCTCCCATGCGGGCCCCGACCACAGGGGCGTCGAACACATTAACTCTTTTCGAACTCGCTGCCTCCGCCACCCTCTTGCAGAAGGCCGGAGAGAAGGTGCCCATGAGCAGTATCCCGTCCCCTGCCTTAGTGCCCTCAAGCAGGCCATCAATGCCGAAAATCACCTCTTCTGCCTGTTTGTCATTCTGTACCATGACGATCGTAGCTTCTG
>JAFNFZ010000114.1:0-1101 GCA_017885485.1 Chloroflexota bacterium | reverse complement strand
CTCTTTGCCATAGGAAGTCCGATATCTCCCATGCCTATGAATCCGACCCTTTTCGGTTTGTCTTCCATTCCATTAACTCCTTTCTATGAATCTAAGCCCCTGAGCCTTTGTCACTTCTTTTTGTACCACATGAACCTATGCTCATCGAAATCCACGTAGTTCTGAGGTGGGATGACGGTGGTCGTCATCGTATGCTCAATGATGGCCGGTCCATCTATCCTGTTGCCTGCTTCGAGCAGATCCTGCTCCCAGAGGTCGAACGGTATCCAACCTCCGTCCATGTACGCGTCTCGGCGACCCTTGTAGGCTTTCTTTGGAGGTTCTTTGCCGTGTAGCTTATGAGACGGTATGACCGGTTTCGGTTTCCTGGCTACTGCATCCACGTAGACCTCTGTTATCTGGTAACCGGAGTCTGGGAAGCGCGCTCCGGCAGGATAGATGTTCGTGTAGGCCTTCTCGAATTCAGCCACGATCGTGTCGAGGTCAGTCAGAGTCTGCACCCTCGCCAGAGACGAAGGGATCTCCCAGCCTGACATCTGGCCAATGTACCGGCCGGTGAACCCGTGTCTGAAGGTCACCTGGTCTCTTGGGATACCCTCCGCCTCGAGTTCGGCAAGACCGCGTTGCTCCATCCCTTCCCAGGCCTGGCTCACAGCGCTTCCCATATATAATTTGGTGCCATCGTCCATCTGCGGGGTAAGGAAGAAGGTGACAGCCTTGTCGTAGCGGTGGAAGTAATCTGCAGCACAGACCCCAAAAGCCGAGAATACGGCCGCCCAGGGGGTCACAACGACATCGTGGAAGTCCAGGGCCCGGGTCAAGCCCCAAAGATGGGTTGGCCCCGCGGCTCCGTAGACCAGCAACGTGAAGTCAGCCGGGTTCAGCCCTCTGGACAGAAGCACCCCGCTGATGTGGTCAGCCACCTTGGCATGCAGCAGGTCCAAGATCTTGCTGGAGATGCTGTACACATCCTGCCCTAGTGGTTTGGCCACTCTCTTGGTCAACTCCTGCTCCGCCCTGTCCCTGTTGATCTTTATGGTGCCTCCCAAGTAGTAGTTGGGATCCAGGTACCTTAGAACCATGTCTATGTCGCCAATGGTG
>JAFNFZ010000113.1 GCA_017885485.1 Chloroflexota bacterium | reverse complement strand
AGGCTGTGGCTCACGTCAGGACGGTGGAGCGGGAAAAGGAAGATCTCCTTGCCCGTCTGCGGACTGTGGGCGAAACAGTCAATGATCCAACGTGGGAAGTAGACGACAAATGGATCTACACGTCTATGAGCCACAGTGCCAGCCAAATCCTCGGCTGCAATCCTGAACAAGTGGTAGGCAAGGCCTTCTGTGATTTCATGCCGCTGAAAGAGACCAACCGTATGTCGCGAATGCTGGCCTCGTTTGCCGCCTCAGGGAAGCCGTTCAGTCTCATCCAGAGCACTCACCTGCACACGGACGGTCATCCGGTTTGCCTGGAAACCAGCGGCACCCCATTGTTTGATGAGGATGGGAATCTCCGCGGCTACCGCGGGGTACACAGAGACGTAACTCAGAGCAGAGAGGCAGACCCTGAACTCCAGCAGCTTGTGAGAAAGCTGGAAAGAACCGTCGACGGCACTGTCCAGGCGATAACTCTCATGGCAGAGATGAGGGATCAGAACATCGCCGGTCACCAGCGAAGGGTGGCTGAGCTCAGCCGCGCCATGGCCGACGTTCTCGGTCTTCCCTACGAGCGCCGCGAGATACTGCACATAGCGGCACTACTCCACGACCTGGGCAAGACATTCATATCGGCAGAGATACTGAACAAGCCAGACAAGCTTACTGAAGAGGAACTGGCCATAGTCCGGACACACCCCCGGGCAGGTTACGATGTGCTGACCAAAGTGGAATTCCCCTGGGCCATTGCTGACATAGTGCTCCAGCACCACGAAAGGATGAATGGATCAGGATATCCCGCGGGTCTCAAGGGCGAGGAGATCCTCCTCGAAGCGCGCATCGTGGCCGTGGCTGACGTGGTGGAAGCCATGTCCTCCAAGCGGTCATACCGGCCGGCTCAACAGCTGGATACCGCTTTGAGGGAGATCGCACGGAACAAAGGCGTGCTGTACGACGCCAATGTGGCGGAAGCCTGCTTGACTGCCTTCCTGGACAGGGGCTTCAAGTTTGCATAAGGGTCAGATGCCGAGCATCTGAATTCCGCCGACCCTCGTCTGCAGCCTGTTTCGAGATCCTAATCGAAGGCCTCCTGTATCACCTCACGGGTCCCTCACCAGGATCAGCAGACCACCATCCTCCATCTGATCCAGCAGCTTGAAACCTGCCAGGGACGGCAATACACCGGCTGTGAAAGCAGACATGGTGAGCCATTCCGAGATGGCACGGAATGTTGTAGCAGATGGAGGGAAGACACGGCAACACAAACGGCATGCTAACCTTTTGACGCATGGCGTCGTTATAGTAACTGGAAGCAGTCCTGGGGGGAGAAATCGGAGAGGAGGTGACAGCACTTGAAGAAACGACTGATACTGGGAATGGTGGTGCTCACCCTTGTCGGAGCAGTGCTGGGACTGGCCTGCAGCAAGAAAGCCAGCGATAAGACGGACGGTGACACAACCCCACTTCCTCTCGAAGTGACCGAACCGCAGGACGAGAGCGTGGTCTACACCACCCAGGTGGTAGTGAAGGGAACGACCAATGTCGACGCCGTGGTCACGGTGAACGGGGTCGTGGCGGATGTGGATGCGGACGGCAAGTTCAGCGTCACGGTGACCCTGGAAGAAGGACCCAACCTGATCGAGGTGTTTGCCAGCGACTTCCAGTACCGTGAGGCCAGCGAGATTCTGACCGTAGTCTACGAGATACAATGAACAGCAGAATATGCGGCCAATTCACAGAACGTAGAACAAGGAGGTAAACGATGAAGAGAATGCTGCTGGTGGCGACAACACTGGCACTGGCCTGCGGGCTGATGCTGGGCACAGGCAATGTTCTGGCCGCCGATGAAGGCCAGAATCAGGGCCAGATCCAGAACGAGTACTGCCGAGGTCTGTTCGGGACGGTGGATGAGATCGTCTTGAACAGCGACAACATTCCGGTGACCATCAAGCTCATCAACGTCAAGCCGCTGACCGATACGAACGGTGGTACGGCGAACATCACGGTGACTGAGAACACCACATACCATATCCCCACAGTGACCACAGGTTTGACCGGTGGGGCCTGGCAGAAATGGGATCAGCTAGCTGAAGAGAGTCAGGATGTAGTGCTGGACGCCAACCGGGTGGCCATACTGCTGACAGTGCCGGCCACTGATCAGATCGCCCAGAAAGTGATGATCATACCGGCGAAGAAGCTGTACCACCATCGCTATCAGCACCGCCTGGGTGTGGTGACGGACGTTCAAGGCGACACCGCCACCGTGGCCCAGAGAAACGGTGAGCAGATCACCGTCCAACTTGGCGAGGGAGCCGAGGTAGAAGTCGGACAGTTCGTGGTCATGGTCACCGACAGGGTCACCAATCAGACGCAGCTCAGGGCCATTCATTCCTACAGGGTGGAGAGATTGATCGAGCGATTCGAGGGCTATCTGGAAGGCTCGCTGACTCAGGAAGACTTCGATGAGGCCACCGCCATGTTGCAGGCCGCTCATGCGAAGCACATCGCCCTGATGGAGCAGATCCAGACCAGAATGGAGGAGCAGAACCGCACCAGGGCTGCCAACGCCGTAGGGACGGCTATCCAGTACTGTGAGGCCCGCTACGCCGAGGCCCTGCAGCTCCGGGACCAGATCAGGGAGCGTGTTCAGGATGCCGGCGGTTGGGACAGGTGGAGGTCCGAGTGGGCCGAGATCAGCGGCACGGTTGCCAGCGTGAACCTGGTGAGCAGAACAGTAGTCATCGATACCGAAGATGGCGCAGTGACACTGCAGGTTCCCCTGCGTGCCCGGATCGTGAAGGACGGCAACCTCTTCGCTCTCAAGAGTCTCAGTGAGGGAGACGTGGTGACCAAGGCCATCTACCACACCGGGAACGTCAACATAGCCATATACATCGAGATGGCCTAGCTTTCCACGCGTCAACGCCGAACATAGTTGTCTACGACCTCAGCCCCCGCGGGGGCTGAGGTCTTTTCATTGGCGCTTCGTGTTGGACAGTGGGGTGAGGCAACCTGCCTCACTGAGAGGCGCCTCAGGTAGGCCTGCTGGGAGCACAGGCCCCTCCTGGAGACGAAGAACCCATGCCAAAACTGGAGAAGACTCTCTGAGGGCTCCTGCTGCCGCATTTGGGGCAGGCTATCCCGCTGTCGCTCTCATCCAGGGCACGGCGCAACTCGAACTTGTGGCCGCAGCTCGAACACTGGTATTCATAGACTGGCATCCTGCTCACCACCCTTCATCTTTTCATCTCATCACGTATTTCTAAGTGAATCCTTCACACGCCCGACCAGCCGGCGATGCTCGGCGATCAGCGAGTCGGGGTCCTCCTTGCCCTTCTCCTCCCAGGGTTTGCCCAGGCCCATATCCCTGGCGATGATCTTGTAGCAGTTGTAGGATTCGGTGGCTCCACAGTTGGCGCCCAGGTGCCAGGCAGCCCCCGTAGCATAGAGGCCCTTGATGGGTGTCCGGTGGTTGGCCAGTTCCGGCGTCGGCCGGTTGCCCTCCACCTGATAGGCAATGCGGTCGAGAAGGCCCATGGAACCATTCGGGGCCAGGTTCTTCATACGGAGGTTGTCGTAGGGGCTGTTGGTATCCACGCCGATGACGTTGTCCCAGGTCATGTTGGGCGCATGCTTCTGCCAGATGGTCATCAGGTCTTCGGCATACTTCTTCTTGATCTCCAGCCACTCCGCCTCGGTGTGCAGGCTGGCGGCCGGTCCTAACTGCTCGTTCTGGGCCACGTGCTTTCCCGGCGGCGCATAGGCCGGATCCACCAGGCTGTGACACCACACCGTCGGCGAATAGTCCTCCAGCGGAGGGAACTGGCCCAAGCGATTGTAGTGGCATTCCCTGGCGACATGCTCCGGGTCGCTATCCTCAGCCAGGGCCAGCCAGAAGGTTTCATTGATATCGGGGTTGAAGGCAGCTGCCTGGTACCTGGGGGCCTGATGAATGGCGAAGGAGTACCACATCAGGCAGCAGAAGGCGTTCTCCAATTGCTCCACT
>JAFNFZ010000112.1 GCA_017885485.1 Chloroflexota bacterium | reverse complement strand
TCTTTCCCTCGGAGGCCGATACCCACTGCAGCCAGAATCTCTCTTTTTCAATGCCCAGGTATTCCAGAAACGGGTGAAGCATGGCGAAACGACGACGGGAGTAGTAGTTGCCTTCCGTGTAGTGGCAGTCTCCGGGATGGCAGCCAGCGACCAGGACACCATCAGCCCCGAGCTGGAAGGCTTTGACGACCAACAGGGGGTCGATCCTGGCTGAGCATGGCACTCGTATGATGCGGATGTTCGAAGGGTAGCAGATGCGCGCTGTGCCGGCCATATCTGCCCCGGCATAACTGCACCAGTTGCAGAGAAAGCCCACTATTCTGGGCTCGAAGTCTACTGCCACAGAGATGTTACCTCGGCTAGCAACTGCTGCTGGGTGAACCCCCGCAGGTTGGACGCTCCGAACCGGCAGGCTGCGACGCACAGCCCACAGCCCTTGCACAGGCTTTCATTGACCACCGCCACGGTGCGGCCATCTCTGAGGACCTGAGTATCAATGGCCTTGAACGGGCACACCTTGGTGCAGAGCAGGCAGCCGCCGCACTTCATTTGATCGATCACAGCCACCATGGGATCGGTAGTGAGGAAATCCTGGCTGAACAGTGCAGCCACCTTGGCCGCGGCGGCACTGCCGGTAGCCACGGATTCCGGGATATCTCGTGGGCCAACGCAGGCACCAGCCACAAACACCCCGTCGCTCATTGTCTCCACGGGTCGCAGCTTGGGGTGGGCCTCGATGAACAACTCGTTGACATCGTAGCTGACCTTCAGGGCCTGCGCCAACTCCGCCGATCCCGGGCTGTGCTCCATGCCGATGGCCAGTACCACCATGTCGGCCGGAATCTCCACCATCTCGCCCAGCAGTGTGTCCTCACCCCGCACGACGAGTCTGCCCTCCTCCTGGCGTATCCCCGAGACCTTCCCCCGGATATATATGGCGCCGCTTTCCTGAGCCCGCTTGTAGAATTCCTCGTAGTCCTTGCTCACAGCCCGGACGTCCATGTAGAAGACATAGCATTGGACATCGGGGTAGTGCTCCTTCAATATGATGGCGTGCTTGGCGATGTACATACAGCAGACCTTGCTGCAGTAGGTGCGTCCCCTCTGTTCATCTCTTGAGCCGACGCAGGTGAGGAAGACCACATCCTTGGGATGTTCACCGTTGGAGGGCCGGGTCACATCGCCGCTGGCAGGACCGGAGGCGCTCATCATTCGCTCCAACTCAAGGCCGGTGATGACATCGGGATGTCTTCCGTAGCCCAGCTCTGTGTAGATTGTGGGATCAAAGGCCTTGTATCCTGTGGCCACAACGATGGCCCCGAACTTCTCTGTCACGATCTCGTCCTTCTGCTCCCAGTCAATAGCACCTACCGGGCAGAGTTTCTCACAGATGCGGCACTGGGGTGGGGCCTTGCCTTCCTGCTTCTCCTCCACGAACCGCAGGTATTTGTGATAGCGGCAACTGGCGGTGTCTATCACGGGCTTCGGTGGTACCGCCTGCGGGAAGGGAATGTAGACCGCAGGGCGCTTGCCCAGACCCATGTCGAACTCCGAAGGCGCTTTCTCAGGGCATTTCTGCCAGCATATCCCGCAGCCCGTGCATTTCGTGTGGTCAACCTTCCTGGCCTTCTGCAGAATGCTGACCTCGAAATTGCCCACGAAGCCCTTGACCTCCTTCACCTCGGCGGAGGTGAGCAGGGTGATGTTGGGGTGTTGGGCCACATCCACCATCTTGGGTGTCAGGATGCACGAGGAGCAGTCGAGGGTGGGGAAGGTCTTGTCCAGTTGGGCCATGCGACCACCTATGGTAGGCTCCCGCTCTACAAGGACCACCTTATAGCTGGCGTTGGCCATGTCCAGGGCCGCCTGGATGCCCGAGATGCCGCCACCAATGACCAGGGCTCGTTTGGTGACCGATACCTGCTTGGGGAACAGCTTCTCATGGCGGGCCACCTTGGCCACGGCCATCCTGATCAGGTCGATGGCCTTTGTGGTTGCTGCTTCCTTCCCATCGCCGTGTACCCAACTGCAATGCTCCCGCAGGTTGGCCATCTCCAGAAGATAGGGGTTCAGGCCAGCCGCGGCGACGGTTTTGCGGAAGGTGTTCTCGTGCATTCGCGGTGAACAGGCAGCGATGACAACCCGATTGAGCCGNNACTACACCGCTGACATCAACGGTGCCAGCTATGTTGGTGCCGCAGTGGCAGATGAAAACCCCTATTCTGGCCATTGTTCGAATCTCCTCGCGCGCTGGCTAGAGTGCCTCCAAGACCAGTTCCGAGATCTCCTTGAGCTTGATCGTATCGCTTCTGTTCGAAGTCAGTATGCTGTCCTCGAAGTTGAGCATGCAGTATGGACAGGCCGTAGTCAGCACGCTTGCTCCTGTGGCTACCGCCTGATCCAGCCTGAGATCGGAGAGCCGTTCACCCTTCTTGGTCTCCTGCCATATCCTGCTGCCCCCCCCTCCGCAGCAGAGGCTATTCTCACGATACTCGGCCATCTCGACCAGATCGAGCCCTGGTATGCTTCTTAGGACTTGCCTTGGCTCGTCGTAGACACTGTTGTGACGCCCGAGGTAGCACGGATCATGATAGGTAACCTTCAGGTTCAATTCCTTCGTCGGCTTTAGCCGCTCTTCTCTGATGAGCTCTCCAAGGTACTGAGTGAAATGCACCACTTCGAAACTGCCGCCCAGTTCAGGATACTCATTCCTGAACGTGTGATAGCAGTGTGGGGAGCTGACCACTATCTTGGTAACACCACTCTCCGCAAAAGCAGTGATATTGCTCTGCGCCAGCGTCTGGAAGAGGCTTTCATTCCCGGCCTTGCGCACGCTCTCGCCGCAGCAGCTCTCTCGCGTGCCAAGGATACCGAAGTTCACCCCTGCCTTTGTGAGAAGAGTAGCCGTAGCCTTGGCTACCCTCTTGATGTTGGGATCGTAGGCCGGTATGCAACAAGAGAAGTACAGCACCTCGGTATCTTTGGTGAATGGTCTTATTCCGAGGTCCTTGGTCCAATCAATCCGCTTCTCCGGTGATTCGCCCAGGGGATTGCCTGTCCCTGCGATGTTCTTCAGCGTCACCCGTAGCCCGGCAGGGACGTAGCCGGCACCCATACCCACAATCACGCCACGCAGAGCCTTCATTATGTCAATGATAGCTACCCCTCGGGGGCAGCGGGCCACACATGCCCGGCACGTGGCGCATATCCAGGTGTCCTCAGTCTCGAAATCGGCGATGCCGAGCTGGGACTGATGGATCAACTTCCGGGTGGGGAAATTCCTTACTAGATTCCAGGGGCAGGTACCAGTGCAGAGGCCGCACTGGTAACATTGCTTCAGGGCCTTACCACCCGCCTCCACCACAGCGTCTATCGCTTCCTTGAACGGGGATAGTGCTATGGCAGAGACCTCCTTTCCTGCCCTGCTCCGTAGCCAAAACGTGATGGGCGTCCTGACAGATAGTCCATATCGCTACTTCGCAGGCTTGCGCGTCTTCTTCGTGGTCTTTGTCTTGCTCTTCGCTTGGGCCTTCGGTTTCTTCGCACCGACACTGGCCGGACTAGCTTCTGCCTTCTGGGCTGCTCGTTTGAGGTGCTTATCGATTCTCTCAATCAGATCTCGGGGGCCTACGGGCTTTCTGATGAATTCGGCGACTTCAAAGCCAAATGGCTCCCCGAGGGAGGTTGAGAAGCTGGTCAGAGCCAGTACCGGGATATTGGAGAGCGACTTCTCTTTGCTGAACTGTTCTGCGAAACCAAAGCCGTCCGTCACTGGCATCAGTATGTCCAGGAGAATGAGGTCAGGCCTCTCTTTCTTGGCCTTCTCCAGCCCCTCTTTCCCATTGACAGCCACGACTACTTGGTAGCCTGGGCCCTTTTCTAGGATTTTCTTGGTTACTTCCACAAAATCGGGATCGTCGTCAATGAGCAGGATCTTGGGTCTCTTTTCCATGGCCAGAACCTCCTGTTACTAGTATTATACCGAAAACTCATCCTGGTTTGCCAACACCACCCGTGTCGCTCTCGTTGGCCAGCGACGCAACTCTCTTCGGCAGGGTGAAGGTGAATTTGCTCCCTTTCCCGGTCTCAGGGCATGGGCTTTCAGCCCAGATTCTGCCGCCGTGAGCCTCCACAATCCTCTTGGATATCGAGAGTCCCAACCCGGTCCCTTTGGCCTGCACGTTGCTGGCGCGGAAGAAGTCCTCGAACAGCCGTGGCAGATCTTCGGTCGGTATGCCTATGCCGCTGTCCATCACTTCAACCTTGACGTTGCCGTTGTCCTCTGAAACACTGACCAGCACTTGGCCCTTGGCGGTATAGGTGATGGCATTGTTGACCAGGTTGGTGACCACCTGCTGCAGCCTTCGGCTGGACCCGTGAACCCTTGGTGAGACGGGAGGCAATCTCGCCTCAAGTTTGATGCCCTTTTCTTTGGCCACGTTGTCCAAACCATCGATCGCTCGCCTGACCACTTCGTTCAGCGAGATGCCCTCCATTTCGTGGACCAATTGACCCGTTTCAATACGGGGGATATCAAGCAAATCGTCAATCAGTACCATCAGGTCGTCAAGCCTTCGGCTGCCCCTCTGGAGCAGATCTCTCTGCTCGTCATTGACTTCTCCTGTGAATCCCTCCAGTATCGTCCAAATGCAGCTCTGGGCGACGGCGAGAGGGGCACGAACGTCGTGGACCACTGCGCTCAGGAAGCGGACGAAACGCCGCTTTTCTTCCCCGAGGCGGACTACCTCCTGTGAGGTCTGATCCAAGTCCCTTGTTATCTGGGCCAGGACCTCTGACCTCAGCTGGTTCAATCTGATCAGCTCCAGCTGAATCTGCTTCTGTTTGGTGACATTGCGCAGGGTGGCCAGTATGCAGGGTGTTTGGTCGGTGTCGGCAAAAGGTGAGGAGATCACCTCATGAGTTGCACCATCTGGGAAGTTGTACTCCCACCGCTCCGTGGCTCCCTTGACTACCTCTGGCAACCTGCAGATCGCAGGGCAGGGTTCATCCAGGCCGTGGAGGTGTTTGTGGCACTCGAGACCGGTCCCTTCACCGAACTCTCGTACCATGCTGGGATTCATGAAACGTATCTTGTAGTCCGGCCCTATGATGGCGACCCCCTCCTCCGTGGAGTTGAGGATCGACATCAAGCGGTCTCTCTCGGTCTTGAGGAGTCTCTCCAGATATCTGGCCCATTCGGCCTCATTGCCCCCGGTGAAGGGTCCGACGATGTTGCTCACCATGGCAACAAACCCTGTAGCCCGGCCGCGCCTGTGAAGCCTGCCACTGGTGGTGTGGCCTTCGACCCAAGGCGATGACGGAGCATCGCTCCATCCCCAGGGAGGGGTACCACCGGGGCAACACTATGCCATCGCAGCAGGCTACAGTAGCCTACGGAATGGGCAGAAGCCTGATCCACATACCATGTTCTCATATCGCAAGCTGGCCTGTCTATCTACTATCAGCCGCTCCCCCGCCCAGCCGTCCTCGGCGTACTGATTCTATTTCACTTCTTCAGGTGCCAGTCTCTTGTCTCTACTGCTCCTGCCCCTGCGTACCACACGAAGCAGGAGCCGCATCCCTCCCAGGTTCAGGTACCAGATGAAGGCCACGGGCAGCAGAATGACGGGAATCATGATTACAAGGGCTACGACTAACTGCCATTCCATTTCTTGGTCTTGCCTCCTTGATTCTTTGCCAGGGATCACATTAGCACAACGCCAACGCCACTGTATTGCGCCATTATGCCTGTTGCTGCTAGGTATTTATGCCTGGGCCTGCCAGAGCTGTGGAGGGGTGTTACTGCTGGAGCTTGGTCGTGATACTGTGGCTTGTTTGAGAGACAATGGGAGTGAAGGCATACTGCGGGAGCCGGAGGGGGATGATTCGCTAGGCCATGCAGCTGACTCGTCTATGGACCAGCTGGGGATGGTGGGGGGTTGGGGGGTCTGAGCAAGTCGTGTCAGGCGCCGACCAAGCACTCATCTGTATCCAGGCCTTTCTCAACAGCCTGCATGAGTTGGCCCATGTCAAAGGGTTTCTGTATGTAGGCACATAGCTTGGCATCAGCCACCTTACCTCTATCGGGATCCAGAACGGACATCACGATCATGGGTACCTTCTGCGATAACTCCAGCTTCTTCAGCATTTCGGCCAGGAACCAGCCATCGCAGTCGGGCAGCCTGATGTCAACCAGCATCAGGTCTGGCTGCTCTTCGAAGAGGTACTTGACGGCATTGGCGCCGCTGTGGAAGACCTTCACATCATGGCCTCTCCTGGTCAGGCAGACATCTATGGTCTTGGCCAGGAGGGAGTCATCATCTACAATCAGGATTCTCTTTCCCCTCATCTTCGTCTTCCTTGGAGAAGTCTCTCTGATCCCCTAGTCATCCCACCAGTTGTTGCTGATCCATTCTCTCGAAGTCTCAGCCTCGCTCTCGGTGTCAGGGTGAACCAGCAGGTATGCAAGCGAACCCAGGCAAGTGGCGAACACTATNNGGCCCAGTGGATGATTCCCAGGGCTATTGCCAGTACTGTTATTCTTACGATCGCGTCTGTTTCCATTGTCTGCCTCCGTTTTCCTGCGTGTCCAGCTACTATTGTGACAGTGAACAGATAAGGGAGGCATAAAAACCGATAGGAGTTCTATAAAGATTTCGTTAAGATTTCCGGGGTGCGCCGTACCGGAGAGTCGACAGCATTTGGCAGTGTGTATTGTGTTGCCGTAAAATGAATGGAAGTGAGTGCCCCGGTGTTTCTTCGGACGAAAATGCGGGCAGCGATGCCAGAGGGATGCCTAGAGGGTAGGCATCCCCGTTTTCTTTTTTGGGGTTAACGGCGCTCTCTACGGAGAATCAGGGACATCAAAACTGAATATGTATTATATGTAATGGAGGCGTAGACCATGTGGAGGACTGAAAGCAAAGGTGTGGCGCGGGTTGAGGAGGCCATGAAGCAGCTGCTGCCCCCGTGTCAGATCAAGTGTCCCATCAATGAGGACATCCAGCGCACAAACGTGCTCATCTCGCTGCTGCCGGAGGGAATCGAACAGGCGAAGGATGAGATCATTCAGGTAGGGGATTACCTGTATGAGAAGAACCCTTTCTTCAACGTTTGCGGCTACATCTGTGGGCTATGCGAGCTGGAGTGCAACTACAAGAACAAGGGTGGTGCCATCAGGAGGAGGCTGCTGAAGAGATTCCTTTCTGATTACTATACGCCGTACCTCAAGGAGAAAGAGGAACTGAATATTATCAGGGACAAAGAGAACATTGCCATCATTGGGGGTGGGCCCGGTGGGCTCATGTGCGCCTATACCCTGAGTAGGAAGGGATATCGGGTGACCATATTTGAGGAGTCCAANNGACGTCAAATTCGGGTCCAAGGTGGGCGAGGGCAAACTCACCATGGACAGACTGAGAAACGAAGGCTACAGGGCGGTCTTCCTGGCTAAGGGGACGCCCTATCCCAGGGTGCTCACCTTCGATGGTGAGGTAGTCGAGGGGCAGGATCTCTCAGGGGTCATGTACGGACACACCCTGCTCTATGAAGTCAGCCATGGCAACATCACAGAGGACTATTTCAAGGGCAAGAAGCTGGTTGTCATTGGTGGTGGTAATGTGGCCTTCGATGTTGCCAGGACGGCAAGGAGACTGGGCGGAGATGTGAGGATTGTCTGTCTAGAAGCTGAGGACAAGACCACCAAGGATGGCATTCCTGCTGATGAAGAGGAAATACGTGGGGCATGGGAGGAGGGGATACCCATAACCTACTCGCGCGGCGTGCAGAAGATTGTCGGCGAGCACGGCAGATTCAAGAAGATCGACTGCCCCAAGTGCACCAGCGTCTTCGATGAGCAGGGCTTCAACCCCAAGTTCGACTGCGCGGACTGTACTGACATGGAAGGGGATATGCTGGTCATCACTGTGGGACAGGTACCTGACAAGGCGTTCCTGCAGAGAGAGGGACTGCTCGATGAACGTGGCCGGATGGTTGTCGACCCCTTCACCTTGCAGAGCCTGAGGAAGGGCTATGTTTTTGTGGGTGGTGATGTGAGGAGGATCGGTTTCATGGTCGAGGCTATGAAGGAAGGCCTGGTCGCTGCGGAATCCATAGAGCGATTCCTCAGGGGTCTGGACATGAGAGAAGGACGCAAGAGGGACTATGAAGGGTTCGGGATTCCCTTGAGGGGTTCCTACAAGCCCGAAGCGGAAGTGGCCTGGATACCTCCCGAGAAGAGGATGCACTTCCAGTTGTTTGAGAAAGGTCTGACGTTGAAGGAAGCTAGGGAGGAAGCCAAGAGGTGTATCACCTGTGGGCCATGTGTTTCCTGCAAGGCATGTATATCCATTGGCTTTGAGAAGTCGCTGTATTCGGTCGAGGTTGACCAGGAGAAATGCAGCGGCTGTGGCATGTGTGTCTATGTGTGCAACTACGAGTCGGCCCGGCTGACTGAGGTGGAGGGCAAGACGGTATCGACCACTGATATGTTCAGATGCAAGTCCTGTGGTATGTGCGTGGTAGCCTGTCCGTCACACGCCAGAAGACTGGTCGACGATGATACTGAGGAGCGCGTCTTTGAGGCGTGCGCGTCCCTGTAACGCTTTCCAGAGGAGGCTTGAGGAGAGAGAAAATGAAGAACTATGAACCCAAGTTGGTCTGCTTCTCCTGCAGGTTCAGTTGGGGGTACCTGGCTGATGAAATTGCGCTGTCCCGTCAGATAAAGAACTGGATACCGATCATCTGTAGTGGCAAGATCGAGTCTACCCATATACTCAGTGCCTTCCAGCATGGTGCGGACGGTGTACTGATATTGGGCTGTCCGGAGGGCGATTGCCACTATCAGGATGGCAACTATGAGGCCAGGAAGAGAGTCTATCTTCTGCGCAGGGTCCTTGAATCCTATGGAATAGAGAAGGAAAGGCTGGAGATGCAGCTCTCGCTGGACCCTGAAGGAAAGA
>JAFNFZ010000111.1 GCA_017885485.1 Chloroflexota bacterium | reverse complement strand
CTCAAGGCCAACTACCCTGTGGAGTATATGGCTGCCCTCATGGTTACTCACAGTGGCCAGCAGGAAAAAGTGGCCACGGCAGTGGCGGATTGTCAGAGGATGGGCATTAGAGTCCTGCCTCCCGATGTCAACAGCAGCCAAGATACCTTCAGTATTGAAGGCGGTGATGGACAGGCTATCCGTTTCGGATTGGCTGACATCAAGAACGTGGGGGGGCATGCCATCGGTCCCATCCTGGCGGCTCGGAATGCAGGCGGCCCCTTCAGGTCTGTTGAGGACTTCTGTCGGAGAGCCGATCTACGCGGCATGAACAAGAGGGTAATGGAGAGTCTGGTGAAGGCCGGGGCCATGGATTGCCTGGGCGGTCGAGGAGCTTTGCTTGAGNNGTGCCAGTGTTGCCACGCCCCTCCCGTCAATAGAGTTGCAGGAGGTTGATGTTGCCCCCAAAGAGAAACTGGCCTGGGAGAGGGAACTGCTGGGCTTGTACCTCTCAGAACATCCCTTCAAGCAGGCTGCCCGACAGCTGGCCCAGGACACCACAGCTCTCTGTGGGCAGATTGACTTCGAGATGGTGGGGCAGGCGGTCACCATAGCAGGGCTGGTTACTTCGGTGAGGCAGGGATTCACCAAGAGCAGACGTCCCTTCGTGAACGCGATTCTTGAGGATCTCGTGGGGAGTATCGAAGTCACCTGCTGGGCCGATATCTACCAGCAAACGGAGGAACTCTGGGCCGAGGGTAACATACTTCTGGTTCAGGGAAAGGTGAGGGCCAGACAGGACGGCGTGCAGGTGGTCTGTGAGCAAGTCCAGCTATACCAGCCGAGGAGAATGCAACCGGCCACTGATGCCTCCTCACCTCGTAGGGAATGCCGTCTCAGGATTGCCATAGCCCAGACGGATAATGAGAAGGAGGACCTGGCCCGTTTGCAGCGCATTCTGGATACCGTGAGGCGCTACCCTGGCGAGGACAGGGTGTTTCTGTCCATAGCAAATGCTGGCAGCCGTATCGATCTGGAAATGCCCCACATCTCCATGGGCTACTGCCGTGAGCTTCACCAGCAACTGGTGGAACTGGTCAGTGAAGACGGGTTGAGGCTGGAGACGTAGGCTTCGTCAGCTGAACATGGCCGTGTGGGTCATGAGGGGGCAGGATACCGTGAATTGGAGGGGGCTCAGAGCCCCCTCCAATTGGCTTTCTCTGACCAGCAACCGGGTCTGTCTGGGCCCCGGTTGAGCATCTACTAGAGCGTGAGCGTGAAGGTTTCGGTCATGGTATCAGTGTCGTTGGATACCTTGGCCTCAACGACCACTGTCCATTCCGCTGTGCCGGCCTGGAACTGCTTCCAGACATCCGCACCCAGCTTCTGAGCGTCGGGCGTTGACTTGCCGGCCAGGACTGCCCAGGTGATGACATCGAAGGTCTTCACCGGTGCCACAACTCTGATGCTGGCCTCACCGTCGCCAGGCACCCAGATCTTCTCAGGGATGACCTGCCTTGCTGCGTCGGCCAGTATCTCGCTCCCCAGGGCGCTGGAAGCCACCTGGCAGACCACATTGAGGCTGTCCACGCTTATCTCGTACTTGTTGGGGTTGGTGATCTTCAGGGTGAACTCAGCCAGACCAAGCTGGATCAGAGTTCCCATGGCGGCTGACTGCGACACTGTTTCCTTGGACAGCCATCTGTAGAAGGCCTGGCGTGGGTGTGTTCCATTCTCCACGTCTGCCGCCCAGTGGTTGGCTGCTGTGGTTGTTACACTGCTCTTCAGCGTGAGGTAGGCGATGTTCTGCTGCAAGGGTACCGCTGCAGCCATCTCGGCTCCCCAGCCGAGGACGGCGCCTGGTACTGCCGCGAAGTCGATGTAGTCTCTCTCCTGCGACGGGCCTGGCAGCGCCGTGACGAAGAGGGCCTGGTCAACGATGGCCTTCTCCATCTCGTTCGCCGCTGTGTAGTTGTCGGCCGTGATGTAGCCGGCCAGCTTCATCCCTGCGGCTACTCCATCTCTGGTGGCTGCTCGGGCTGCGTCGGCTGCTGCGCCGGTGCCGAAGACCGAGGGCAGGTTCTGATAGACGGCAGCATCGGCATAAGGTGCCTCCAATGCTGACAGATCCTTGTAGGCCTTCAGGTAGATTGCCTGTGCCTGCTCCTCCCTCTGCGTTGGATACATGGTGCCTGCCGTGCCGTTCACGAAGGAGGTCTTGCCGGCTATCCCGGCTACTACCTCGATCGCCGCCTCACTGGGTGTGGCTGGGACTCCCGGATACCCCAAGGCCAGCCAGAAGGGTTCGAACGCGGCCGGGTAGGCGGTCACGTACTGCTTCACCAGATGCACGAAGAAGCGGTCAGCATAGTTCTTCCCGCCGACTATGTCGGCGACCCAGGCGTCTGCTGCTGCTTGCCCCGCTCCGTTCTTGAGTATGGCGTAGGCCGAGGTCGCCGCAGGCAGCTTCGCCGCCGCCATATCGGTGTCCACGCGGTCGAAGAACCCGGCGATCACGGTGGTGACTGCTGCCTGCTCCTGGGCAGTCAATGCCGTGGCAAAGATGGCCCCGTCAACGTACAGCTTGTCCCCGGCGGTCAGTTGAGTGTATGTGGTGGGCGATACGCCATCGCCAATGTAGTAGGTTGCCCCGAATAGCGCCTTAGCCAGGGCATCCCGCGCCGCTGTCGAGTAGCGGTAGGTTGGATACAGGGTGGCTGCCAGGCCGTACTTGTATCCCGCCTCGCCTCCACCCTCAGCGATCTGGTTGAGGGTGGCATCATTGAAGTCGACCGAAGTGCCCTTGGCATAGCTGGCCAGCGTTACGGCAGGCATTTCCAGCTCTGACTGTCCGTTCGAGCAGGCAGTCAGCGCCACGCCCCCAACCACAGCAAGACTGAGCATCAGGAAGACGGCAACTCTGAAAATTCTACTCATTCGATCCTCCTTTCCCTATTTTGTTTCCTCTTTCTTCTTCTGCGAGTTATCGCCACCGACGTTCATGGGATGTGTTGCGTATTCCAATATGAATATCACCCCCTTCTGATCGCCGTCTGAAGGTTCAAGTATGAAGTGCCCGAGGATTCACCACTACTTCTATACCAACTGCGACCATAAAGTCAAGTCCCCCATATCGGCGACCAGGTAGATCAGTACCTCAGCCAAGGGAATCATCCATTTCCCCCTCCTTTTCTACATCTTCTTTGACAGGTACGGGGACATGCGAGTAGGGATGCAGCCTGTAGTATGCCTTGAGTTTCTCCCAGCGGTAGTACAGTCCTCTTGGTTCAAACATCATGAAGAGGAGGATGACGAGGCCGAAGAGTATCAGTCCCAGGGCGACATTGATCTGCATGGCTATGCTGGGGAAGGCCTCGGCCAGTGGTGGGGTGATATAGTCGATGAAGACCTCCAGGAGTCGGAGGAAGAGGGCGCCGAAGAAGACTCCGGTGGTGCTGCCCCAGCCTCCGATGATGAGCATGCCGACATACCACATGGAGTCGAGGAGGCGGAACTGGTCTGGATTGACTCTTAGCTGGGAGTAGGCCCACAGCCAGCCNNTTGTAGCGGAATATGGCGATGCCGCTGACCTCAGCGGCCAGTTCGTTATCCCTGATGGCCACAAAGGCCCTGCCTGTAGAAGACCTCTGGATATTCTTGGCGAAGAGGGTGGCCAGGACCATTATGACCATGGCCAGGACATAGAAAGCGCCTCTGGTGCTGAAGTCTATTCCCCCCAGGCTGAGGGGCTCCAGGCCCAGGCCGATAAAGCCTCCGGTTATCGATTCGAAGTGCTGGAAGCACCAGACGATGATGTAGCTGGCCGCCAGGGTGGATATAGCGAGGTAGAATCCCTTCAGCCGGAAGGCGGGGAGACCGAAGATGAGGCCGATGATTCCGGCGGAGATGCCGCAGAGGGGCAGGCAAAGCCAGCCGTTTATCCCCGACTTGGCGGTGATGATAGCTACGGTATAGGCGCCTACACCGACGAAGGCGGCGTGTCCGATGGAGATCTGGCCGCAGAGTCCGGTGAGTATATGCAATCCCAGGACGGCCACTATGGTTACGGCGAGCCTGGTGAGCCAGCTCAGCCAGTAGGAGCTTCCGTAGAAGGGGAAGGTGAAGATGAGCACCAGTACCAGGGCCAGCAG
>JAFNFZ010000110.1 GCA_017885485.1 Chloroflexota bacterium | reverse complement strand
CAGGCACCTGCCCGGACTTCTTGAAGATCAGCGTCAAGGGACCGGGCCAGAATTGCCTCATCAGAAGCTTTGCCTCAGGGGAGACATCATCGGTCAAGGGCTGCAAATCTCCAAGCGCAGTGATCTTCAAGAAGTCCGGGCAGGTGCCTGATGCGGTGACCGGTGGGCAGGGAACCGTGGCCGTCAGAATGCCGAGAAACGCCATCGCCATTGCCCTCGTCCGAGCTTTGGGTCACCCCATCGCTGCCCCCAGCGCCAACCTCTCAGGCCGTCCCAGCCCGACCACGGGCAGGCATGTCCTGCAGGACCTGAAGGGCAAAATCGACATCATCCTCGACGGTGGTCCCGTTGAGGTGGGCGTCGAATCCACCGTCCTGGATCTAACCCATCACCCTCCTGTCATATTGCGCCCAGGGGCGGTAACACAGGAGGATTTGAAGCCGCTCATTGGTGAGGTGGTCGTTGGCACGGAGACAAGCCTCCTTGAAAAGTCTCCGGGCACCCGCTATCGCCACTATAGCCCTCGGGCAAGGGTCACCCTGGTAGAGAAAGCGGACCAGGAAACGATAGACCGCCTTGCAGCGCTCTACACCAGGAAGGGACGCAGAGTGGGCCTGCTCACCCGCCATCCCCACACTCTGCGAAGCAGTACCAAGGTCATTGTAAGGTCGATGCCCCAGGACCTCGAAGCATACGCCAGGCAGATGTTTGCCGTAATGCGCGAACTGGATGAACTGGGTATTGACGAGATGATCATAGAGAAAGTGGAGGAGAAGGAGATGGGCGTTGCCATAATGGACCGACTGAGAAGGGCGGCTTCCCGCTGAATGCCCCGCTTCTCCGCGAGGACTCGGCTTCGGGACAAGATTCCCCGGGGTTAGTCAACAGGAAATGGAATATCCCACAAAGCGCTCCTACGATGTGATCATCGCCGGAGCAGGACCTGCCGGGTCTACCCTGGGCTACGAACTAGCCCGAATGGGCATAAGTGTCCTTATTCTGGAGAAGGAGAGGCTGCCCCGGTACAAACCATGTGCCGGAGGTATCACCGTCAAAGCAGCCAATATGCTTGGTCTCGACATCAGTGCAGTAACACGAAGTGTTGTACATGGGGCCAGGGTAACCTACAGGAAGAACAAGGCTTTCACCAAATGGTATGACCAGCCCCTGATCTACACAGTCATGCGCGATGAGTTCGACCATCTTCTGGTCCGGAGATCTCAGGAGGCAGGCGCCACGGTGATTGACAATGAAGCCGTCTGCCGTATCGAGACAACGGCCGATGCAGTCAGGGTCATGACAACAAAGAACGCACTCCAAGCTCAGATTCTGGTTGGCGCAGACGGGGCCAGAAGCACGGTGGCCGGCCATGCCGGGCTAATGCAGAAAACCTACCTTGGCATGGGCCTGGAAGCCGAGACTTCAGTTGCAGGCGAAAAATTGGTACAATGGGACTCCCTGATGGGCCTGGACCTGGGACACATCCGCGGCGGTTATGGCTGGGTCTTCCCCAAGAAGGATCATCTATCAGTGGGTGCGGGAGGTCCGCTCCGTCAGGTGAGAAGGCTCAGATCCGGGTACCGTGCAGTGCTGAAATCATATGACCTGGGAAGCGGTTCCGTGTCCAGAATGAGGAGTCACTATCTGCCCGTACGCAGGAAGGGCATGGCAATTCAATCGAAGCGATGCCTGCTCTTGGGTGATGCGGCCGGGCTGGTGGACCCGCTGACCGGTGAGGGCATCCACAATGCTATCAAGAGCGCTCAAATCGCAGCCCCGATCATCGATCAATGCCTGCGAGCCAACATCCTCGACCTGCGAGACTACCAGGACGCCGTTGACCGAGAGTTAATGCCTGAACTCAGAGCGGCCCGGGCTTTTGCCCGCCTGTTCACCTGGTTCCCCAGGCTGTGCTTCACCCTTGTGGAGAGGAATGACCGCCTGTGGAGAGCCTGCTGCCGTCTCCTACGCGGCGAGGAAACCTATGTTACCATCAAGCGAAGGCTGGATCCCCTTGAGGGCCTGTTTGACTTACTGACTGTATGATCAGCGAGGTTGGAAATGTCAGATACTAGACAAGCCATGCCCATCGTGGGAGTAGTGATGGGCAGCAAATCCGACGAACAACTCATACAACCGACCGTAGACATGCTGGAGGAGTTGGGCATCCCGTATGAGGTCCGGATCATCTCGGCCCATCGCACACCCGAGAAGGCACGTGAATACGGACTCAAAGCGCAAGAACGCGGGCTGGAGGTCCTCATTGCGTGCGCAGGAGCGGCCGCGCACCTCCCCGGTGTCCTGGCCAGTTGGACCATACTTCCGGTTGTCGGCGTACCCCTGCCCACCAGCGACCTCAAAGGCGTTGACAGCCTGCTCTCCATAATCCAGATGCCAAGCGGTGTGCCAGTGGCCTGCGTGGCTATCGGTTCCGCCGGGGCAAAGAATGCGGCCCTGTTTGCCGCCCAGATACTGGGGCTGAAACACGACAGGATAAGGGAGGCCTACGCTGAATACCGGCGGAAGCTGGCACAGGATTGACTCAATATCTCGACTGCCGGCAGGTCACCGGGGTTCCCTGGCCAGCGACCGAACAGGGAGTCGCAAATGATTGAGCGGTATTCCAGACCAGCAATGAAGAAGGTCTGGTCAGACGAAAACAAGTTCAACAAATGGCTCCAGATAGAGATCGCCGTATGCGAGGCCTGGGCTGAGCTGGGAGCCATACCCAAAGAGGAACTGCCCAAGCTGAGAAGAGCCCGCTTTGACCAGACCCGCTTTGATGAAATCCTCAAGGTAACCCACCACGACGTGACTGCCTTTCTGAATACCGTGGCTGAGAGCCTCGGTGAGGAAAGTCGCTTCATCCACCTTGGACTCACCTCCTCCGACATTATGGACACCGCCATCAGCCTGCAAATGCTGGAGGCAGCAGACATTCTGGGTCAGGATGTCTCCGAAGTCACCTCCGTGCTGAGGAAGAAGGCCGTCGAGTACAAACACACCATCATGATAGGGCGGACACACGGCGTCCACGCAGAACCGACCACATTTGGATTGAAACTGGCTCTCTGGGCTGAAGAAATGCGGCGGAATGCCCATCGGCTGGCTGAAGCGACCAAAGTGATTGGCGTCGGCAAGATCTCCGGAGCCGTAGGCACCTATGCCACAGTGCAACCGGAGGTGGAAGAGATAGCCTGCGCCAAGTTGGGACTTACTCCGGCACCGATATCCAGCCAGATCCTGCAGAGGGATCGCCATGCCCAGTTTGTGACCACCATGGCCATCATTGCCGGCTCCCTGGAGAAATTCGCCACCGAAATCCGGGCGCTTCAGAGAACGGAGATCCTGGAGCTGGAGGAACCCTTTGAATCAGGGCAGACTGGCAGTTCCGCTATGCCTCACAAGCGCAATCCGGAGCTCAGCGAGCGCATCTGCGGATTGGCCCGTCTGTTACGGGGCCATGCCCTCACATCAATGGAGAACATGGCTCTTTGGCACGAACGCGATATCAGTCACTCCTCTAACGAGCGCATCATCCTCCCGGACTCCTGCGTGGTGCTGGACTACATCCTGAATCTCTTCGCCAGCATCATGAAGGGTCTCCTGGTCTATCCCCAGCGGATGGAAGAGAACCTGAAGCTTACAAGAGGGCTGATCTTCTCGCAGCGAGTGCTCCTGACCCTGATAGACAAAGGCCTGAGCCGTCAGCAAGCCTACGAAATGGTGCAGCGGAACGCCATGAGGGCCTGGAAGGAAAGGGTGGACTTCCAGCTTCTGCTGCAGGCAGATGCAGAGGTTACCAGGCACCTACCGACGGCAGAGTTGGAACAGCTCTTCGACTACCAGTACTATGTAAGACACGTAGATCGGGTCTTACAGTACCTGCGGATGGAAGGCTAGCGAGAGGAGTTCAGACAAAGATGCCCGAATTGCCAGAGGTGGAGACCATCAAGAATGACCTCATTCCCAAGATGGTGGGACACTGTTTCACGAAGGTCACACTCCTCTGGCCGGGGTCGGTCCGCCAACCTTCCCCTGACGACTTCTGCCGCGAACTCTCAGGTCAGGCAGTGGAGAACATCCGCCGCAGGGGGAAATACCTGATCTTCGACCTGGGCAATGGCAAGAGACTGATCATACATCTCAAGATGACCGGTTGCTTGCTGCTTCAGCCGTCATCAACGGCTCCCGAACGGCACGCAAGAGCCATTTTGCATCTGGACAATGGCACCAGAGTCCACTTCCTGGACCAGCGGAAGTTTGGGGTGATGTGGTTAGTGGATGACGAGAGCGAAGTGGTCGGCTTCCTCGGCCCCGAGCCCCTGGATCACCGCTTCAGCATATGGGCTTTGCGGAAAGCCATCGGGCAGCACAACATCCCCATAAAGGTTCTGCTCTGCGACCAGACGGCCATCGCCGGGATCGGCAACATGTACTCTGACGAAGCCCTGTTTGAGGCGCGGATCCACCCTCTGAAGAAGGCCAGTGACCTCTCCACGCTGGAGACGGAACGTCTGTATCGGTCTATTGGCCATGTACTGACAGAGGCCATCGCACGCTCTGGCGCCAGCATCAGTACCTATCAACTACCCAACGGTGAGCCGGGCTTTGCCCATCTCTTCTTCCAGGTCGCCCACCGCCGCGGAGAACGATGCTACCGCTGCAATACCCTCATCAAGCGCATATCACTGCGAGGGCGGGGCACGTACTTCTGCCCCAGATGCCAGGCGATGCAGTAGTTGACAGGCTCAATCAGCAAGTTCAACGACGGTGACTCCGTCGCCCCCCTCCCACGTCCACCCCGACCTGAATGATTTCACCAAACGCTGTTTGGGCAGCCAGGATCGAACCGTGCTCCTCAATATCCCCGTCCCTTTCCCATGGACCACCCTAACGGCAGGAACACCAGCGCAATAGGCCTCCCCGATGAAGGCCTCAAGCTCTTCAATAGCCTCGTCGGCAGTCAGCCGATGAAGATCAACCTCTGGATATGATGATGAAGGAATCATAGTGAATGTCTCCACAGGTCACATGTTATATAATCTAGCATAATTCTCAATGGACAAAACGAAGGTCAGGCAATCCCGCTCATCAAAGACTGGTGCAGGCTACCGCCGTTTGGTGATCAAGTTCGGCACTAACCTCCTCACCGGCGGCACAAGGCACCTCGATCTGCAGATGATGGCAAGTCTGGTGGAACAGGTGGCCCGTCTGTACCAGGAGGCGCGGGAGGTGATCATAGTTTCATCCGGAGCAATAGCGGCTGGAAGAGAGAAGCTGGGGTTAGATGACCGGAATCGCCGAGACATCCCCTTCAAGCAGACTCTCGCCGCGGTAGGCCAGAGTTGTCTGATGCACACCTATGAGAAACTATTCGGCAAGCATGACATTGTTGTGGCCCAGGCTTTGCTCACCAAGAGGGACCTCTCCCATCGGGCCGGTTATCTCAATGGCCGCAATACCCTCCTTTCCTTACTCGACTTGGGAGTGGTGCCTATCATCAACGAAAACGATGTGGTGGCCACCGATGAGATCAAGGGAGATGTCGTATTCGGGGACAACGACAATCTCTCGGCAATGGTGGCCAATCTGGTGGACGCAGACCTGCTCATGCTGCTCAGTGATGTGGCCGGGCTGTACACAGCGGACCCACGTGTCAACCCCAAGGCCGAATTGGTGAAGACAGTCAAGAGGATCGACGCCGACATCGAAGAGATGGCTGGTGGTGCTGGGAGCACCAGGGGCACCGGTGGGATGGCCACCAAGATCCAGGCTGCCAGGCTGGCCACAAGCTCAGCCGTCGCGGTAGTCATCGCCGATGGAAGCCTGCCAGGAGTGATCACCGAGCTGGCTCAGGGGAAGTCCATCGGTACCCTCTTCTTGCCCAAGACGACCAGGCTGGAGAGTCGCAAAAGATGGATGGTCAGCAGACTATCTTCACGTGGGAAGATCATCGTGGACGATGGCGCAGCGGCAGCCCTCAGGCAGGGAAGAGGAAGTCTGCTGCCCGCGGGGGTCAGGGGCACAGAGAGGGATTTCCAGCGCGGCGACCTGGTTGACATCGTTGATCTGGCGGGCAACCGCATCGCCTGCGGGATATCTAACTACAGTTCTAATGACATCCAGACCATCGAGGGTACTCATTCCGACGAGATCGCTTCCCTCCTTGGCTACGAGTACGGTGCCGAAGTAGTGCATCGGAACAACCTGGCAGTCCTGTAGGCCAGAGGGCCAAGGCGGTTATCCCCTCCCTTTCCGATACGATGTTATCCCGAATGCCATAGCGGCCTGAGCGGACTCAATTGCTTGACACCAAAGGTCATAAAGCGTTTAATATACGCGTCAAAGTAGTCTACCCCCAGCCTGGGAAGCTCCAAGTAGAAAGGTAGGTGAAAGTGGGTGCCGTTTTAGTACCGGTGCTTGTTGGTTTGGCTTGCTTCATTTTCGGGGGCGTAACGGTATTCTTGGCCAGGCACATGATAGCCAGCCGCAGGGTTCGCCTGGCGGACGAGGAGGCCAAGAAGCTCGTTGCCGAGGCTCAGGAGAAACACAAGGCCGCTCTCCTCGAGGCCAAAGAGGCAGCCATCAACATGAAGGCGGAGGTGGAAGCCAGCTACCGCGAGACCCGTGCCGAGTTGCAGAGACTGGAAAGACGCCTTAACCAGAAGGAAGAGAATCTGGAACGCCGGGATGAAACTCTGCAGCGCCGCGACCATGCCATAACAGCCAAGGAGAAGGAAATAGAGAAGGTGAGGGCTCGGGCAGAGGAGTTGCAGCACAAACAGCAACAGCAGTTGGAACTGGTAGCTAACATGTCTTCTACCGAAGCAAGGGAGATCCTGCTGAAGCAGGTGGACGGCGAGATTCGAGATGAGGCATCCCGACGGGTGCGCGAGATGGAAGCCGCAGTCAAAGAGGAAAGCGACCAGAAAGCCCGGGATATCCTGGCTCAGGCAATTCAGCGTGTTGCCAGTGATGTGGTGGCCGAAACCACCGTCTCGGTGGTTTCGCTGCCAGGGGATGACATGAAGGGGCGTCTCATAGGGCGCGAAGGTCGAAACATCAGGGCTTTGGAACATGCCACCGGGGTGGACCTGATCATAGACGATACCCCGGGGACAGTCACCCTGTCCTGCTTCGACCCCGTACGTCGAGAGATCGCCCGCATCGCCCTGGAAAGGCTTATCCTCGATGGCCGAATCCATCCAGCTCGAATTGAGGAGATGGTACAGAAGGCAAGAAATGAGGTGGAAGCAACAATCCGAACCGAAGGGGAGCGAGCCGCCAGCAAATCAGGGGTAGCTGGTCTGCCCCCCGAGCTCATCAGGCTACTGGGGCGCCTGAAATACCGCTACAGCTATGGGCAGAATGTGCTGGCACATAGCCTGGAGGTTGCCCTCCTGGCCGGTATGATGGCTTCTGAAACAGGTGCTAACGTCGAGTTAGCTACCAGGGCAGGTCTGCTTCACGACATCGGCAAGGCAGTGGACTTCGAGACCGAAGGATCGCACGCCCAGATAGGTGCTGACATCGTCAAACAATGGGAGAAATCGCCACAGGTGGTGAGGGCAATCGCTTCACACCATGGTGAAGTCGACATGATCAGCGCCGAGAGCTTCATTGTCTCTGCCGCCGATGCCATCAGTGGGGCAAGGCCCGGTGCAAGACGCGAGTCGTTGGAGCAGTACCTGAAGCACTTAGAGGCACTGGAGAACATAGCCAACAGTTTTCGTGGTGTTGAGAAATCCTACGCAATACAAGCCGGGAGAGAAGTCCGCATCATGGTGAAACCGGAAGAGATCGACGATCTAGGAGCCATGAGACTCGCTCGTGACATTGTAAGGAAAGTCGAAGAAACCATGAGCTATCCAGGCCAAATCAAGGTTACGGTCGTTAGAGAGACAAGGGCGGTAGACTACGCCAAGTAGAGAGTTGAAAAGAGATCTTGCGGATACTTCTGGTCGGCGATGTAATCGGCAGGCCTGGCAGAAGGGCCATCCACGGCCTGGTGCCAGGCCTGCGTCGTCATCTCCACCTTGACCTGGTTGTTGTCAACGCCGAGAACGCCGCCGGCGGCAAGGGCCTGACTCCCGAAACCGCCAATGAGCTCCTCCAGAGCCATGTTGATGTCCTAACCTCCGGTAACCACATCTGGGCGCAGAAGGAGATTATCCCCTCTCTTGAAGCACCTTCGTCTATCGTGCGCCCGCTGAACTATCCCCCCGGGGTACCTGGCCGCGGCCATCTATGGTGGAACAATATCCTCATCATCAATCTCGTCGGACGCACCTTTATGGGCGATGTTGACTGCCCCTTCAGAACAGTAGACCTGTTGCTGAGAGAGCTTGAAAACAAGCCAGAGGCTATCGTGGTTGACTTCCATGCCGAAGCCACTTCGGAGAAGAATGCCCTGGGCCGATATCTGGATGGCAGAGTCAGCGCTGTTGTGGGAACTCACACACATGTGGGAACCATAGATGCCCGCATCCTGCCCAAAGGGACAGCCTACATCAC
>JAFNFZ010000109.1:3755-3928 GCA_017885485.1 Chloroflexota bacterium | reverse complement strand
CTAAGTCGTGAACAACAGAGAAACCGTGAGGCACCGCTGGCGGTGCGGATGCGCCCCAGGAACTTTGATGAGTTCGTGGGCCAGGAGCATGTCGTTGGGAAGGGGCGGGTGCTGAGAAAGAGCATCGAATCGGACCAGATGCCTTCCATGATCCTGTGGGGTCCGCCGGGGAG
>JAFNFZ010000109.1:0-3708 GCA_017885485.1 Chloroflexota bacterium | reverse complement strand
ACGAGATCCATCGTTTCAACAAGGCACAGCAGGATGCCGTTCTGCCTTATGTGGAGGATGGCACCATAACCCTTATTGGAGCCACCACTGAGAATCCATCGTTTGAAGTCATCTCCCCACTGCTTTCACGGTGCAGAGTATTCACTCTTGGCGCTCTGTCCGATGAAGAGGTGGACGTTATTGTGAAGAGGGCGGTGGAGGACGGAGAAAGGGGGCTGGGCAAGCTTGACGTTGAACTGGATGCCGATGCTTTGAAGCACTTGATAGGCATGTCAAATGGGGACGGACGAGTAGCGCTCAATGCACTGGAGTTAGCTGTGCTGTCTACGCACCCGGATGCAGATGGAAAGAGGAAGATAGGTCTGCCAACCATTGAAGATGCCCTGCAGCACAGGTCATTGCTCTATGACAAGGCCGGAGAAGAACACTACAATCTGATTTCAGCTTTGCACAAATCCCTCAGGGGTTCTGACCCGGATGCTGCCCTGTACTGGCTGGGTCGGATGTTGGAAGCGGGAGAAGACCCCTTGTACATCGTGCGACGGCTGGTACGCTTCGCATCTGAGGACGTGGGTATGGCTGACCCCCAAGCCCTGACGGTGGCGGTGGCGGCCCAGCAGGCAGTTCACTTCATAGGGATGCCCGAGGGCAATCTGGCTTTGGCGGAAGCGGTGGTGTATCTGGCCACCGCGCCGAAGAGCAACTCCTTGTACCGGGCCTACTCCGAGGTGCAACATGACATAAGGCGGACTGGCAACCAGCCTGTACCTCTACATTTGCGAAACCCGGTGACTTCTCTGATGCGAGAGGTAGGATATGGCAATGGGTATAAGTATGCCCACGATTATGAAGGGCACTTTGTGGAGCAACAGAACATGCCCGATAGCCTCAGGGATAGACAATACTACAGTCCGAGCGACCAGGGCTATGAAAGGGAGATCAAGGCGCGAATAAGGGAATGGTGGAAGGGGAAGAAGTAACTCAGGAATACGTCAGGTTCACTGGCGCTGACCTGGAACTTGAGGGCATCTTGCACTGGCGCAATGGGGAGACCCCTTTCCCTGCGGTAGCGGCATGCCATCCCCACCCGCTTTACGGCGGGGATATGGACAACAACGTTGTCCTGGCTATCTGTGAAGACCTGGCCAAGGCATCCATCGCCGCTTTGCGTTTCAACTTCCGCGGTGTTGGTCGGAGTCAGGGTGACCACTCTGATGGGGTTGGTGAGCAGGAGGATGTGGCCGCAGCCTTGGCCTTCTTGGGATCTTCAGGGAGGGTCGACCCCAACAAGATTGGCTTGGCGGGCTATTCCTTTGGGGCCAGGGTGAGCCTGCCCGTGGCGCTGCAGAACGACAAGGTCCAGGCAATAGCCCTGGTTTCGCCTTTTCTGACAGAGACAGACTGGCAGCGACTCAGAGACTGCATCACTCCCAGACTACTTCTCTGTGGTAGTGATGACGACCGTGTTTCGTGCCACGAAGTGAGGCGATTAGCTGGACCACTGGTCAAGCCAAGTCAGTGTGAGATTATCGCCGGCGCTGACCACCTCTGGTGGGGATACGAGGGGCAAGTCTCCCGAAGGGTGGCGACCTTCTTCAAGGCTGTCTTTCAGGTTTGGTGAGTCTAAGGAATCCGTTGTGGTCAGGATGGGAAGAGACGAGCCAGATGTCAGCAGAAGCTGAGAAGGCTGATGTCGAGGTGAAGTCGGCTGAAAAAGCGCTGCAGCTGCTGTTCACGCCGATAAAGGTGGGAAGGATCGAGCTGAAGAACAGAATAATCATGCCGCCCATGATAGACAGGCTGGCTGTGGATGGCATGGTGAGTGACAGAGTGAAGGACTTTTATGCCGCGCGCGCCAGAGGCGGAGTGGCGCTCATAGTACTAACGCCGGGGATCATTGACATAACCATGGCGTCGCCCATTCAGTTGGGGATATACGAAGACCGATTCATTCCACCACTGAGGGACCTGACCAATCTGGTGCATTCCGGTGGTGCCCTGATTGGCATACAGTTGATGCATCTGGGCCGGCAGGGTGGAGAGATCAAAGGCTACGAGCCGGTGGCCCCTTCGCCTGTTCCTTTGTCGCCCAATGACGAAGTGCCCCGGGAATTGACCACGGGTGAAGTTGAGGGTCTGGTGGAGAGGTTCGCGGAGGCGGCCCGGAGGGCCCGGGATGCCGGTTTTGACATGGTGGAGCTTCATGCTTGTCATGGCTATCTGCTCAGTGGCTTCCTATCGCCCCATACGAACAGGCGGAGTGACAGGTATGGCGGCAGTGTGGAAAGAAGGGCTCGATTTGTGGTGGACATCGTGCGCCTTATCAAGGAAAGGGTGGGGAGAGACTTCCCGGTGAGCTGTCGGATAAACGGTTTGGACTATATACCCGGCGGAGTGACGCTGGATATGGCCCAGCAGACTGCCCGCTTGCTGGAGGCAGCAGGCGCTGATCTTATCGGTGTTTCCGGTGGAGCGTATGGTTCCTATCCTGTGATTGTGCCTCCTTACGACCAGCCACACGGCTGCAATGCCCACTTGGCAGAAGGGGTGAAAGAGGTTGTCAGGGTGCCGGTGGCGGTTGCTGGCCGACTTGATGACCCGTTTGCGGCCGATGAGGTGCTGCTGTTGGGGAAGGCTGATCTGATAGCCGTGGCCAGGGGGTTGCTGGCTGATCCCGATCTCCCGAACAAAGCCTTCAAGGGTGATTTCAGAGAGATCAGAAAGTGCATTGCCTGCAACGTCTGTATTGATGGAAACCCGACGGAACCCATTACCTGCACGGTGAACCCACAGGCGGGCAGGGAAGAGGAGATGAAGATCTTGTCTGCTCCTCAACCTAAGAGAGTGCTGGTGATCGGTGGTGGGTTGGCAGGACTGGAGGCAGCCAGAGTGGCGGCCTTGAGAGGGCATCGAGTGAGCCTGTATGAGGAGGAAGTGGAGATCGGCGGGCAGTGGGTACTGGCTGCCAAACCTCCGCACAAACAAGAGCACATGATGCTCCTGGACCATTTGTCCTGGCAACTTGAGAAAGTGGGGGTAGAGCGCAGTCTGGGACAGAGAGCTGGTGTCAACACGGTGGAAGAGCTTGACCCTGACGTCGTGATTGTGGCTACCGGGGCGACTCCTCTGGTGCCGGCAATCGCAGGGATTGACTGCCCTGAAGTCGCTACTGCCTGGGATATTTTGCGGGGCCGTGTTGTTGGCCAGAGGATTCTGGTGATCGGGGGTGGTATGACGGGACTGGAAACGGCAGAGTTCCTGGCTCAGGGAGGCAGAGAGGTGGTTGTTGTGGAGCAACTCAAGCGTGCCGGGGCCGACATGGGAGCAACGGTTCGGTGGCATCTGATGAACAGGGTACGAAAGCAGAGTATCAAGATACTCACGTCTACACAGGTGACGGAGATAAGGCCCGGAGGCGTGGTAGTGGTGTCATCCAACGGCATTGAGCAGACCTGGAGTCCGTTCGACACAATAGTTGTGGCTTGCGGGGCCAGGCCCAGGGATGAGCTTTCAGCCAATATCAGAAACAGGTTGGTCGAGGTGTATGTCATTGGCGATGCTGCCAAGCCTCGCCGGGGTTTGGAGGCGATACGTGAAGGGAACGAAGTCGGGAGGAAGATCTAGCAGAGTCATGTCTTTGCTGCGTCGCTGTACAGTATGTCCTGGACCGCCACACGTGCACCTGTTGTTGTCCAGTGAAAATGTCAG
>JAFNFZ010000108.1:1281-8665 GCA_017885485.1 Chloroflexota bacterium | reverse complement strand
CTGAGAGGTCGATATCTTCGCCCAGCGCGGGTTTCTTCTCTAGGGCCTTCTCTGCCAGTTCGCGACTTTTCCTGGATGCGCCTACTTCAGGCATTCGACGCACCCCTCGTAGCCTCTTCTCTTGATGCTGTCCAGGCACTCGTGAGCATCCCGTTCGCAGGTGATCTTGCCGTTGAGGAGGACGTAGCCTTTGCCGGCATTGACGTAGTCCAGGATGTGTCCGGTGTGGGTTATGATCAGGCCGGACCGCGTTCGGTTGCGTTTCAGGTCCTTCTGGAGCAGTTCATTGATCATCTCGCCGATCAGGGCGATGTTCACCAGGTCAACACCGGACTCCGGCTCGTCCAGGAGGGATAGGTCGGGCTCTTGAACCAGCAGTTGCAGCAGCTCTGAGCGTTTGATCTCGCCACCGGAGAAACCGTAGTTTATCTCGCGGTCCATCAGTTCTCCCATGTTCAGTCTCTCCGACATTCTTGCGACGATCTCTCCGTCCTCTCTCCCTCCCAGGCAGGCGGTGACCATGTCCCTGGTCCTGACGCCCCGCACCACTGGAGGTCGCTGGAAGGACATGCCGATTCCCAGCCTTGCCCGTTCGTCCAGGGAGGCCCGGGTGATGTCCTGCCCTTTGAAGATGATCCGTCCCCCGGTTATCTTGTATCTCGGGAATCCCATTATGGCCATAAGCAGGGTAGTCTTGCCGCTGCCGTTGGGACCGAACAGAGCATGGGTTTCGCCAGCGCCGATGGATAGATCAACACCGTGGAGTATTTCCTTACCCCCGGTCTCTACCCGTAACCCCTGAATCTGCAGCATGTCCTTTTCCCCTTCCCGCCTGAGTGGCCGTCGGTAGCTCGATCTACTTTGATTTCTTGATGTAGACCTTGTACTCCCCCTCTCTTTCCTCAATCCCCAGCAGTTCATTTCCGGTGGCTTTGCACCAGGCGGGCGCGTCTGTCTTTATCCCTTCGTCACTGGCCAGGATCTCCAGCACCTGCCCGGGCTTCAGTTCCTTCAGCTTGTTGGCGGTGTTGTAGATGGGCATGGGACAATACAGCCCCACACAGTCCAGAGTGACATCTGCCTTCATGCCGTGCCCCCTAGATGAACAGGTTGACTCTTCCCTCTTTGGCCTCTGCCAGGTAGGTAGCCACACCGGCATAGCTGTCCACCTCGGGGATGAGGGCATCTTTGGAGATCCCCATTATCCCCATGGAGGTAGTGCAGGCCATGAACTTCACCCCTGACTGGTGGGCCAGAGTGAGCAGTTCTTGTGGAGAGGGGGACTTCAATTCCCTCATCAGTTTCCCCATCATCCACTTGCCCAGGCCGAGCATGTGGAACCTGGAGAGAGGCAGCCGTTTGGAGCCGCCACGGTTCATGTAATTGAGCATCTTCCTCATGATCCCCCGACTCTTGATCGGGCCTTCGTTCTTCTTCAGGAGGTTCAGTCCCCAGAAGGTGAAGAAGATACTCACCTCCATCCCCATTGAAGAGGCTCCAATAGCCAGATTGAAGGCTGCCAGCGCCTTGTCCATATCACCGCTGAACATAATCAAGGTGACTTTTTCTGCCATGAGCCCCCCCCTATTTCCAGACTAGCTGGCCACCGCATTGAGGACAAGCCTTGGCATCCCTCGCCACCGCTATCTGACACTGCTCGCAGTAGCGCAATGTGACCTTGCAGTGTCGACAGTAGGGTACGGCGGCAGCCGATATCTCCCCTTCGCAATAGGGGCATGAGCACTTCAGCACCATGCTGTGGGGTTCTTCACCCTTCTTCACAAGTTGCCTCTTTTTCATCCTTTCGCCTCCTTCTGGCCTTCGGCCTGGTTTCCTTTCCCTGCTTCTCCAGGTAGTCATCAACAGCCTTGTTCAGCGCCTGCGCCCCGAGGTTGGAGCAGTGATACTTGTTCTTTGGCAGTCCCTCCAGTTGCTTGGCCACCAGGTCCGGGGTGATCTTCCTCACTTCCTCCAGCGTTTTGCCTTTGGCCATTTCGCTCACCATGCTGGAAACAGCGATGGCCGCCCCGCAACCAAAAGTCTTGAACTTGATGTCATCAAGACGGTTGTCCTTCACCTTGATGTAGAAGGTCATCATGTCNNACCTTGTCGCTGTAGATGGGCATGCTATTTCCCTCCCCTCTGTTGTTTCAGGTACTTGTCGTACAGTGGCGACATCTTTCGCAATCTGTCCACGATAGGCGGCAGCGCCTCCAGTACGAGGTCCACGTCATTGCCCGTGTTGGCTATACCGAAAGTGAACAAAAGCGAGCCGTGGGAGAGCTCCGGAGGTATACCCATGGCCATGAGCACATGAGAGGCCTTCAGTGCCCTGGAGGTGCAGGCAGAACCGCTGGAGGCTGCTATCCCCTTCTGGTTCAATAGCATCAGCATCGATTCACCCTCGATNNGGTATCTCCGCCTTCGCCAGTTCAGCCGCCTTGCCCAGGCCAATGATTCCAGGAACGTTCTCTGTGCCCGGTCGTCTTCCTCCCTCCTGGACCCCTCCGTCAAGCAGTGGCATGACGCGGATTCCCTTCCTGACCCACAGTGCCCCAACGCCCTTCGGGCCGTAGAACTGGTTGGCGGCCAGGCTCAATGCATCCACGCCTAGCTGATTGACGCTAACCGGGATGTTGCCCGCGGTAGCTACGGCGTCGGTGTGGAATACAGCGCCGGACTCCTTCACCGACTTGGCTATCTCGCTGATGCGCTGGATGGTGCCCACTTCATTGTTAGCATGCATCACGGAGACAAGTACTGTATCCTTCCTGATGCTTCGCGACACCTCATCGGGGTCCACCAGCCCGTGCTGGTCTACAGGGACTACCGTTGTCTCGAAACCGGCTTTCTCCAGCGTCCGTGCCGAGTGCAGGACTGAGAAGTGCTCAATAGCTGAGATGACGATATGTCTGCCCTTGGACTGCTGTCCCATGGCCAGCCCTTTGATGGCCATGTTGTTCGATTCCGTGCCACTGGAGGTGAAGATGATCTCTTCTGGGCTGGCTTCTATGAGACTCGCTACTGTAACGCGGGCGCTTTCCATTGCCTCTCTTACCTCATCGCCCCAATCGTGCACAGACTGGGGGTTGCCATAGCTGTCCTTGAGGTAGGGCAGCATGGCCTCCAACACCTCTGGCAGGATCGGTGTGGTGGCCGCGTTATCCAGATAGACCTTTCTCATTCTCTTGCTCCCATCCGGTCAGCCCGCAGCCCTCAAGCCGAACCCTCCAGAGTTCGCAACTGCTGGCGAGTACCCACGACTACCAGTTCGTCTCCCAGTTCCAAGAGTGTTTCCTGAGGGGGGTTGGTGAGCAGGGTGCCATCCTTCTTCTTTACTGCCAGGAATACTGCCCCGCCGCAGCAGTTGCGGCCCTCTCCGAGAGTCACTCCGGCTACCGGAGAACCCTGGCCGACCTTGACATCTTCCAGAATCAGATCGCGGTCGCGGCTGTGCATTGTGGTATCAACGAAGTCGACTAGCAGAGGACGCAGGGCCAGCATTGCCAGGCGCCTTCCCGCCAGCGCCAGAGGGAATATCACCCGGTCGGCGCCTGCTCTTCTCAGCTTCGATTCTGCTTCCTGGGCATCGGCACGCGCTACAACAAATATGTCAGGGCGTAGCCCCTTGGCTGAGAGGGTTATGAAGATATTGTCGGCATCATTCCCTGCTGCTGCCACCAGCCCACGTGCGTGCTGGATGCCCGCCTCATTGAGGGTTTCGTCCTTGGTCGCATCGCCCTGAATGTACAGGTGGCCATTGACTATGGCCCCGGCTATTGCCTGTTGGTCAGCGTCGACGGCAACGAAGGGTGTGCCCTCCTTCTCGAGAGTCCGGGCTACCTCAACTCCTACCTCACCGTAGCCACACAGAATAATATGGTCTTTGAGTTTTGAAATCCTTTCTTTCATTCGCCGACCCCCAAATAGATTCGCCCATTGGACTTCGATGAAGTACTGGACCATCGCGGTGAGTCCATAGAGCATGACGCCCACTCCAAAGACGATGAGGCCGATGGTGAAGATCCTGCCTTTGTCTGATAGCTCATGTATCTCCCTGAATCCTACTGTAGTCACGGTGGTCACGGTCATGTAGATTGCGTCCAGAAAGGACCAACCTTCGATGACCATATAGCCGACCACTCCAGCAGTCAGAACCGCCAGAAGGGCCACTATTAAGAACAGCACGCGCCGCCATGTTCTCATGATGACAGAGTCACCGATCTGCAAGATGGCCTCACACGGGGAGGCCAGAGCGTTCTATCTGAGGCGGCTCTCCACAATGCTCCAATTGATGTTCTTGAAGAAGGCTTCTATGTAGTCCGCCCGCTTCAGCCCGTAGTCGATCATGAAGGCGTGCTCGAATACATCCAGCACCAGAATGGGAGCCGCGCCGGCCAGGTGGCCCGTTTCATGCTCGTTGATCCATTGGTTTATCAGCCGTCCCGTGACATTGTCCTGATACAGTATGGTCCATCCGATGCCGCGCATTGTCCCCGTGCCTTTGAAGTCCTTTTCCCAGCTTTCGTAGCTGCCGAAGTCTTCTGTCAGCTTCTTCGCCAGCTTCCCCACTTTGTCCGGGGCTGCCTTTCCCCCGAGGTTCTCGAAGTAGTACTCGTGGAGGCGCATGCCGTTGAATTCGAAGCCCAGCCGACGTTTCAACTCGGCGTATTCTGGGGTGCCGATCCTGCCCTCTTTCCCCATCGCAGCCAGTGTATCCAGCAATTTGTTGGTGTTCGTGACATAGCCCTGGTACAGAATGAAATGGTTCTTGATCAGTGTCTCGCTGAATCCCTCCATCCCCACCAGTTTGCCGTAGTCCTTCGCGGTGTAAGCCATTATCCCTGCTCCTTTCCTTGTTGCAGCACTTGCCTATGTTTCAGCATCTCGATGAAGTCCTGCCATCTTCGCGCGTGCAGCCTCTCATCCTCAGCGTTCTTCTCTATCAGGGCTCTGGATTTCGCATCGAAGTCCACTTTGCCCAGAAAGGCGCTGTAGTCTTTGATGGCCTTTTCTTCGATGCGGATGTCGGTTCTGAGCATGGTGTTCTTGCCCAGAAGCCTGGTGATCATCCCCAGTGTCTTACCCGCCTTTTGGAAGCCCATCCCCAGTCCTGAGGTGCCTCCCCCCAATTCCTCGATTCTGGCCTTCAAGTTGTCTATGTGCTCCTGCTCTTTCAGTTTTGCTGCATGAAGTCTGTCGGAGAGCTCTTTCTCTTCGCGGAATGCCCCGGTCTGCACCCTGTAGACCTCCGTGGCCAGCCTCTCCAGATTGTGCATTCTCCTCAGTGCCTTCATGACATCAGTCATTATCTGCCCCTTTTCGGCTGCCTGGACCCTGGCGATTTGCTCAGTCTTGCCTTCAGATCTGAGAGCTGCGCCAGATGGGACCTCTCCTCGTTGATGATCGCGCCGACCAGGTCAGCATCCGTCCGGCGAACCAGACCTTGAATTGCTGAATAGAAGAGGATGGAGTCCTTCTCGGCCTGGATGCCGATTTCGACCGCTCCGGATTCGCTGGCTGCCTTCTGAGCCGCTTCGCGAGCGCTCCTCTCGTTCTTGAAAACAGCCGAGTCAACCAGTGTCTTCAGATACAGAGCATACTCCTCCGTGTAGGGATCTATGTTGACATAATGGCCCGCCGGGCCGAGCATACTCTGGAAGGACTTCATATGCTCTCTTTCCCTGTCGGCAAGTTTACTATACATAACCTTCGTTTTTGCCTTCTTGGTCGACTGGGCCAGTTGATCGTAGAACGCCGCCCCGCTCCTCTCAATACCGACCGCGATATCTATGATCTCTTTCCCTGTAAGAAGAACACCCATACGCCTGCCTCCTTCTCAGATTCTTCCAGCAGAGGCCGATTGCAGCCTCAACCTCTTCGGCTGCGCCCGATCCAGGCCGATCGCGATCTGGCCAGCGATGTCGGGCCCTGGAGATCGAAGTCTGCCTGACTCGTGAGCCATCTCTCTACGGCCTGATCTATTCACAGCTACGTTGGTCTCCCAATGCATGATCTTGTCTGCTTCCAAGCGACTCTCGGCAACTCCGCAGAGAGCTCAGGTTGGGGTGGAGTAGACCCCGACTGGCCAGAGGCCCCTTTTGCTTCCTCTGGATTATAGCATGGCTGGGGCAGCAGGACATTGCTGAGCACCTTCACTTCGCGGAGATCTCAACCTTCTTCGGCTTGACCTCTGCAGCCTTGGAGAGAGTCACTTCCAGAATACCGTTCTCGAGGTTGGCCTCGATCTTGTTGGTGTGCACAGCAGAAGGCAGCGTGATCGAACGCACGAAGCTGCCATAGGAACGCTTACAACAGTAGTAGGATTCCTGCTTGATCTCGGTTTCTGTTTTGCGCCCTCCTTTGATCGTCATTGTCTCTCCGACCACCGAGATGTCTATCTCGTCCTTGTTTATGCCAGGAAGTTCGGCCTTCACAACCAACTTGTCGTCCTTCTCGAACATCTCGATCGGAGGCATCCATTCGACCTCGGCTGGCACCCTTCTCCAGGCCCCGGGCGATGCCGGCCAGCCTAGGAGTTCGTCAAAACGACGTTCCATCTCTTCCAGGTCCCTGAATGGCCTACAGGTGCGGAGACCCCAGAGGGGTCTCCATCTTCCCATTACCATACCCCTACCCCTCTCACCTTCTTCCCCAAGATCTCCTCCCCCAATTCATTGATGTACAGAGTTCTATCCTCCCCCCAGCCACCGCGCTGACTCTCGCCCGGTCCTCTTGATTCTGCCACCACTCTCTCGTTGCAGCTATTCTAGAGACGGGGTCACTCCTTTTCATGTGATTTTTGTCTCATTTGTCATCGGTCCCGATGGTCCCGCATCCAGATGAGCCTGTCCATGCGGATGTGGTTGATGTGAGATTGAATGAACCGGTATCTGATTCCAAAGGACTTAGTGTTGGTGCCATGTTTGATTATATCGTGATAGCCAGTGTTCTAACAATCCAACAACCGATTGCGATGTGGATGTCCTGCATACTCTGGCTCACTGTGGCTACAGGGCTATCGGCTGGGGGCCTTCAGTTCCTGTTGCAGCACGTCGGGATCAGTTATGGGGGTTCTACAGGAGCGTCCGCGGCAGACATAGGCTGTGGGACGGCCGTGGACCATGGTGCGGTCCTGGAACAGTGGATTGGTGGCCATTGCCAGTGGTTCACCGGTCCGTACGCCCACCAGTACCCTATTGGGCAGGTACTGACCACAGACTGTGCCAGCGAGGGCGCTGGTCTCCGGGCTGTTCTGACTGCCGACTATGACTAGCTCCATGGGGTCGGCCAGGTGGAAATCGAGAGCGCAAAGCCAGTGTCCGGATCCGAGAGGGTGGCTGACCATCTGATCTGTTGTCAGGCCCAGCATGGCCGTGGCCAG
>JAFNFZ010000108.1:0-1178 GCA_017885485.1 Chloroflexota bacterium | reverse complement strand
TGCTGCCATCTCTGTAACTGTGCATTAGCAGATCGCCCTGTCGCAACTCATTGAGCAGGAAACTGCCGTTAGCTACAGCTAGCTTCCGGTAGTCATCCCGCCCCATAATGCAGGCTGCCTCAGCAAAGCTCCTTAGCATCATTCCATTCCATGAAGTCACTACCTTCTCGTCGCGGTGGGGCCTAGTGCGCTGCACCCTTGAAGCCAGGAGCCTTTTCTTCGACCGTTCGATGAGTTGTTCTGTTTCCGCCAGGCTCATGCCATGATCGTTGGCGAATGACTCCATGCCCTCGGGCGTGTGCAGGATGTTCTTTCCTTCGAAGTTGCCTCGACTGCTCACTCCGTAGTACTTACCGATGATCCTTCCGTCTTCTTGTCCCAGCAGGCTGACTATATCTTCGGCAGACCAAGCGTAGTACTGGCCTTCTCTTCCCTCGGTGTCGGCGTCTTGAGCGGAGTGGAAGCCGCCGGCAGGGTCCGTCATTTCTCTGACGACGTAGTCCAGTGTCTCTTCGGCGATGCGCCGATAGAGGGGTTTGTTCGTTGCCTGGTAGGCATGCAGGTAGAGCTGGACCAGTAGGGCATTGTCGTAGAGCATCTTTTCGAAATGGGGGATGGTCCAGTGAGCATCAGTGGCATAGCGATGGAAACCGCCGCCAATATGATCGTAAATGCCGCCGGCCGCCATGCGATCCAGGGTCAACTGCACCATATCAAGCGCCTGTTGTTCTCCGCTATGGAAATGGTAGCGCAGTAGAAACTCCTGAATCATCGGTTGAGGGAATTTGGGCGCTGAGCCAAACCCTCCGTTCTTGGGATCAAAACTGGGGGCCAGGTTATGATAGGCGCCGTCGAGGATATCTGCGGATAGGAACCGGGCCGGGATATTGACCGATGCTCTCTCTTTCAAATGCGCCGCCACCTCTTGCGCCGTGGCTGTTGTCTGNNGGCGGGAAATAGGTGCCACCATAGAACGGCTCTCCCTGGGGAGTGAGGAATACCGTCAGTGGCCAGCCACCCCCGCCTGTCATAGCCTGGACTGCCTCCATGTACACATGATCTATGTCGGGATGATCTTCACGGTCGACCTTGATACATACGAAGTGCTCGTTCATGATGGCGGCGGTTGTTGGATTCTCAAAACTCTCCTCCCCCATCACGTGGCACCAGTGGCAGGT
>JAFNFZ010000107.1 GCA_017885485.1 Chloroflexota bacterium | reverse complement strand
GAGGTTCGAGTCCTCTACTGCCCACCACTTTTCATAGCTGAAATGGCCCAACAATCTGTCGTATGCTACCCCGATTGCCCGTTTTTGCTAACAATTTGCTAACACCTTCTTTCAACCGGGTCCTTCTGACCAGCCTCAATCGCCGTTATGAACCCCAACTGTTCGTCGAAACGTGCCGCCGCCGCGGCCTGAAGCCCTGGCGCTACGTGACTGTAGACGTCAAGCGTTATCCCAATGCTGGCATGTCCTAGCCTCTCCTGAACCACCTTTGGATGAACGCCTTGCTTCAGCATCAGAGAAGCATGCGTATGTCTCAGATCGTGCAGCCTCACTCCCGCCAGTCCCTCTCTTTGCACCAGCCTGATCCAGTTCTTGGTCACCGTATCCGGCAGCAAAGGCGAACCGTCGTCGGGTCGACAGAACACCAGGCCAGTCTGTTCCATCCGCCTGCCGGCCGTGGCAAACACTGCCTCCTGCCTCTCCTTGTGGTTCTTCAGCACCAGAACGGCAGACGATGGCAGCACAATCGTGCGCCTGCCCTTGGCCGTCTTGGGTGCTCGAATATCGAAACTACCGTCACTCAGATAATGCAGGCTTCGAGTGACCGACACGCTACCCAGTGCAAGATCCACATCGGACCACCTCAGCGCCAGCATTTCCGACCTCCGCATCCCTGTGCAGAGCGCCAAGTAGAACAGACAGAAGTACGGGGTGCCACTCGCGGCCCTCATCACCACCCGAATCCCATCCTCGTCAAGGATATGCATCTCGACCGACCGGGCCTTCGGCGGCTTCACTGCATCGGTTGGATTCCTCGAAAGAAGACCCCATTCCACAGCAGTCTTCAAAGCACGGTGAAAGCACTGATGGTACCGCTGCACACTGCGAGGGTTTAGTCCACCCTTTCCATCGACTCTGCCGCTCTCCAGCCGCTTCGCATAGAGGCGCTGGATGGTCTCCGGTCTCAGCTCAGTCAGGGGAATCAAGCCAAGTCCGGGAATCAAACGTCTCTGAATTATGTCACTATAACCGTAGTAGGTCTTCCTGGCTACATTGGGTCGGCAGTAGTCAGACAGCCACTGCTCCAGGAACTCAGCCACTGTCGTCTTGCTCGGCCTTATGAAACTGCCACTGTCAACTTGATGGATCAGATCCGAGAGCCTCCGCTCGGCATCCTTCTTGGTACCCTTCACAGTGAACCATCGCTGTTGCCGCCTGCCCGTGACGGAGTCGAAGCCCATCGATAGAACGATTGTCCAGCTATTCTTTCCTCTTTTTCTTATGTGTCCTCTCATCCTTTTTCTCCAAAGCTCCCATCACTTGCTTGGCAATCTCTTCGACCGCCTCCACGTCTCTCTTGTAGATCTCCGCCACTTCCTCCGCTGAATGACCTTCCTCAAGTAGACCGCGTATCTCATCCCATGGCATCGGCATCCCCAGGCACTTCTCAAGCATCCTGTGGACCTCTGGCGGAGGCTTGAGGTAGTCAGGCCTCTGGACCTCAACCATTGCAGACCACAGCGGTACCGGTTCCACCCAATCATCCTCGACAGCGTATTTGTAGAGCTTGAAACAAGCCTCGTCCTTCCAGGGGGTCATCGCCAGGTAGGCGTCCAGGTCACTAGTATTGGTCCTGCCTTCGCTCTCATATATCATGTATAGCCGCGCCAACAGCCACACCAGCCACAGGTCTGCCCCCGGCGCTGCCTTGTAGATCTTGAGCACCCACTGAGCCTCCGCTCTGGTGAAGCTCCGCTTCCCACCGTTAGTCTTCCTGATGATCCACCCCAGCACGTCCAGGATACATCTGGCGTCTTCACCGTCAGACTCTGCCAGTCTCCAAACGCCAGTCGTGTCTCTGACTCTCACATCAGCCACTACCCGCTGGATAGTCCGCTGGGATGGAAGCACTCCCTCAAGCTCATCCCTCTCGTTCTTGTCATTCAGATACTGGTAGATCTGCCCAGCCGTCCACCCCTCCAAAGCCAACTCCTTAACCCTCTCCTCAATAACCCCATCTATGTAGCGCCCTCTCTTCTGTGTCATGAATTGGCCTCCAATTGTCCTGAACTGGCCTCGAACTGTCGTTCATTCCTATTGACGACGACTCCGTCCATAAGATAGGCTGTCGCATGGTAGCACGAGAGCCAAACTAATGTCAAGAAAGACTTGGAGGTGACATGGACGAACAACGAGCTACAATCAGTGTTGAGGCAGCGGCTAGGATCCTCGGGATCTCTCGCGGATTGGCCTACCAGATGGTGCGCGAGCACAAGTTGCCCGTCATCAGGTTTGGGCGAAGGCTGCTCGTCCCCAGAAAACGGCTTGACGACATTCTCTCTGGAACCTGCGCGGCCCCGGCAGGCTCCCAGGCAGAATAGCCACCGTCAACAGACTCCTCAGAAACAAGACGCCGGGAAAAGCCGTAGCCAATGCAACCAGACGCATCCAGAACGTCCTGTACATCCTGAAGGAAGAGACATGGCCAACCCTCAGCCGGAAGACGGGCACATCGATATCGCTAACGGCATAGCCGAGGCACTCTGCCGGACTAACCTGTCCCCCTATGAGTCTCAGGTGCTGTGGTTCGTCTTCCGCAAGACCTATGGCTGGCACAAGTCGGTGGACCACATCCCCCTCAGCCAGATATCGGCCGCCACCAGGATCGCCAAGCCCAATATCCTCCGCACCCTGAGGTCCCTGGTCCGCCGGCGGATCATCACCCGCCAGGGTAGCCTCGTCGGCTTTCAGAAGGACTACGACCTCTGGCTTCCTGAGGCAAGACGCTGCCCCGTCTCCGACCCTGCGTCCGCCCTGCCACCGTCATCTCCCCAGACACACCCCTCTCTGACATTCCCGCGCACGCGGGAATCCGCGGGGCCGTCAGAAGAGACATCGTTATCTCCCCGGACACCGTCCTCTCGGCAGACAACGTTATCTCCACAGATAACGCCCGTTATCTCAGGAGACAACAAACCGTTATCTCCGCAGATACCCTCAAAAGAAACTACAAAAGAAACTCATCAAAAGAAAAGAAGGGCTCCTTCTCCCGGGAAGAGGGCCACCGATCCTCGAGTAACTCAAATAATGGCTGCCATATCCAGCCGGGTGGGCTACAGCATCCCTTTCTACGCAAAAGAGGCTGCCGCCGTAAAGCGCGCTCTGGGGACATACAGCCTAGAGCAGTTCCTCGCCTGTTGGGGGGAGCTCAACAAGAGCCCCTTCTGGCAGGGCAAATGGCTGCCACTGACCCAGGTCGTCCAGAACCTCGGCGAATTCACCAAAGGAAGGCTTCGTAATGCACCGACAAGGAACGGCACACCACTCCCCACTCGCTACACTCGACCCGAAGATGTTGAGCAGGATTGACCTTCAGGGCGACGCCGTCAGCCGCAAAGCCCTGGCCCTAAGGGACCAGATGAAGCTGGAACATCCTGAGTTC
>JAFNFZ010000106.1 GCA_017885485.1 Chloroflexota bacterium | reverse complement strand
ACCAAAGAAGAGTGGAAGATGGTGGAGGAAACCCGCAAGATCATGCATGCCCCCGAAATTGCCGTGTCAGCCACTTGCGTTCGGGTACCGGTAATGGTGGGACACAGCGAAGCCGTCCAAATCGAGTTCGCCCACCCGATGTCGCCCGAGGAGGCAAGGCAAATCCTGTCCGGGGCTCCCGGGGTGAGGTTGATGGACAAGCCAGCTGACAGACACTATCCCTACCCCCTGATGGTGGCCGGCCAAGACGATGTATACGTGGGCAGGATTCGAAAGGATGCCTCCCACCCTAATGGCTTGGTGCTCTGGATTGTGGGTGACAACCTGCGCAAGGGGGCTGCTCTAAACGCTGTTCAGATCGCTGAGAGGTTGGTCCCAGGAAGCTGAACCTGTGACCGCGTCCTGGCGAGATGGCACCGGTGCAATATCCGGAATCACGTCGTCACGCAGAGGTTGCCACATCGACTTGATTCATCCTGATGAAGTCAACGGGCCTTGGCCTGTAGAGCAGCACACCTGAATCACTTACAGAAGGAGCCACGCAATGGAAGATCTCGGTCGCCTTCTCACTGCCATAGTAACTCCCTTTGATGAAAACGGTGAAGTGGACTACTCACAGGCAAAGCAACTGGCCCAGGCCCTGCTCGAATCCGGAAGCCAGGGGATTGTGGTTTCAGGAACCACCGGCGAGTCTCCCACGCTGACCACAGAAGAGAAGCTGCGCCTCTTTGCTGAGGTGAAGTCGGTTGCAGGACACGGTGTTGTGGCCAACACTGGTAGCTACAGCACCAGGGCCAGCATTGAGCTCACAAGAGAGGCAGAGCGGGTGGGAGTCGACGCCGTCCTGGTTGTGGTTCCCTACTACAACAGGCCGACGCAAGATGGTTTGTACCAGCATTTCAGGAGCATAGCTCAAAGCACCCACTTGCCTTGCATCCTCTACAATGTACCGAGCAGGACTGTGACCAGTCTCTCAGCCGAAACAGTGATACGGCTATCTCAAATAGACAACATCATGGGCATAAAGGAAGCCAGTGGGAACCTGGAGCAAGTCGCCAGGGTTATCCAGGGGGCGAAGAAGGGATTCAGGGTCTACAGCGGGAATGACAGTGATACCTTGCCCATCCTGTCTCTGGGAGGCTACGGCGTCATCAGCGTCGCGTCGCATCTGGTGGGCAGACAAATCAGCAGGATGATTGACAGCTTCCTCGGAGCCAGAACGGAGGAAGCGGCGCAGATTCACCGGAACCTGCTGCCCCTGATCAACGCCCTGTTCGTTCTCTCCAATCCCATACCGGTGAAGTACGCTCTCAACTACGTGGGCTTTCCCGTCGGCAAGCCCCGCCTCCCCCTCACCGAGCCGGATGAGCAAAGCAAGAACATCATAGGAGAGGCGTTGAAGAAACACAGCATCGACCTGCCTCTCAGGGCTCCGAAATGAAANNGGCGGCAAAGGGGCTAACCTTGGAGAACTGACCAGAGCCCAGGTTCCGGTGCCGCCCGGCTTCGTTGTCACTGCCGACGCCTATTCCCGTTTCCTCAAGGAAAACAGCCTCATTGACAGAATTCACTTTCACCTCAGGTACCTGGACCCCCGAGATAACCAAATGCTCCAAGAGGTTGCCTTTGAGATCAAGCAAATCATCAGCCTGGCCCCTATGCCCGCACATATGGCCGAGGAGATACGACAGGCATATAACCAGATGCAGCAAGGACTGGTGGCAGTGAGATCATCTGCTACTGCAGAGGATCTGCCGGAGGCATCCTTCGCCGGACAGCAGAGCACCTATCTCAATGTCCAAGGCGAATCTGAGGTAGTGGGTGCTGTCCAAAACTGCTGGGCCTCTCTATTCGAGGCTCGGGCCATCTTCTACAGAAACGAGCATGGCTTCAACCATCTTAGAACAGGCATAGCCGTGGTGGTACAGAGAATGGTGCAGTCAGAAGTCTCCGGTGTGGTCTTTACCGCAGAGCCTCTGAGCAGCGCCGATAACAAGATCATCATTGAAGCGGCCTACGGCCTCGGCGAAGCCGTGGTCTCGGGCGAATTGACACCGGACTTGTACCTGCTGGACAAAGACCCCTTGAACCTTCTTGAGAGGAGAATCGCGACGCAGGAGTGGCAATTGGTGAGGAATCCGAAGGGGTCGGACAGGCGACACAACATCAGAGCATCCATTCCGGTCGCAAAGCAAAACGAGCAGAAATTGGACGATGAGGACATTCTCGCCCTGGCGAAGATAGCCAAGGCCATCGAGGATTTGTACAAATGTCCTCAGGATATCGAGTGGGCCAAGGAAGGGAAACACATATACATCGTCCAGGCCCGGCCAATAACCACGCTGAAGGCCAAAGTGGTGCCAACAGCGGAAATCAAGGGCATGGAACTCCTCAGCGGACTGCCAGCCAGTCCCGGAATAGCTTCAGGCCAAACAGAGATAGTCGTTCATCCGTCTGAGATAGTGAAGTTGAAGCCCGGCGAAGTATTGGTGGCAGAGATGACAACCCCCGATTTCGTTCCTGCCATGAAGCGGGCAGCAGCCATTGTCACCGACCGCGGGGGCAGAACCTGTCACGCTGCTATCGTCAGCAGGGAGATGGGGGTGCCCTGTGTCGTTGGCACCGGCAATGCAACAAAGATACTGGAGGAGAAGCAACTGGTCACGGTGGATGGCTTCCAGGGCAAAGTCTATCAAGGAAGAGTGGCCAGTGATACGAGGGTGGAAACCCCTGCCGTGATCAGGAAGCACGTGAAGACAATCACCAAGGTCTACGTCAATCTGGCAGATCCGGACCTGGCAGCCAATGTGGCCGCTCGTGATGTGGACGGCGTGGGTCTCCTCAGGGCTGAGTTCATGATTGCTGGTATTGGACAACACCCCCGCTACATGATCGAACAGGGCAGAGGGGTTCAGTTCGTTGACGGACTGGCCAAGGGCGTCAGCACGTTTGCAGAGGCTTTCAATCCCAGACCAGTTGTCTACAGAACCACCGACTTCAAGACCAACGAATACCGTAATCTCAAGGGCGGGGAGCGCTACGAGGGGATGGAGGAGAATCCCATGATTGGCTACCGTGGGTGTTCACGGTACGTGAAAGACCTTGAGGTCTTCAAGCTTGAGGTTGAGGCCCTGAAGAAGGTCCGAGAGGAATACGCCAATCTCTGGGTGATGTTGCCTTTTGTGCGCACCGTGAAAGAACTCGAGGATACCAGCGCAATCCTGGCTTCGCTGGGACTGGATCGCTCGGCTGACTTCAAGCTCTGGATGATGGTCGAGGTGCCATCCAACGTCATCCTCTTGAACCGGTTCATGGATGTCGGCATCGATGGCATATCCATCGGCTCCAATGACCTGACCCAGCTAATCCTCGGTGTGGACCGCGACAGCCCCAGCCTGGCTGAGATATTTGATGAAAGAGACGAAGCCGTGCTCTGGGCCCTGGAAAGAGCGGTCAGCATCGCCAACCGAAGAAAAATCACCTGTTCTATCTGCGGTCAGGCGCCTTCGGTCTACCCTGAACTGACCACACAACTCGTGGAATGGGGCATAACCTCTGTTTCGGTGAACCCGGACATGATTGAGCATGCCAGGGCAATAGTGGCCAGGGCGGAGGAAGAGTTGGGTATTAGTTCTCATGCCTAGTCTATCACCGGGCCCTTTGCATTGCAGCTAGAAAGCAGTGGATGCACCACATACATCTATCCGTGTTTGGCTGGAAGGGAAAGAGGAATGCCTCTCCCCTTATGCGGCAAAGAGCAGTCTTTCACAGGGCAGGCAGAGGCCCGAGGAACCCTGCCCTACGCGGACGGCATTCCAGCGCGATCGGGACCGCATAATCCACTGCAAGTCCTTCCGTCGCCTGAAACACAAGACCCAGG
>JAFNFZ010000105.1 GCA_017885485.1 Chloroflexota bacterium | reverse complement strand
GTTATCGACTCAAAGGAATTGGCTAATCAGTTGAGCGGCCTTCTGGGCGCCATCCGTGGGGATGGGTCTGTAAGTCACTTCCTTGCCAATGTTCGACATGATTGCCTCAGCCAGTGATTCAGGAGTTGTCTTGGAGTAAGTCATGTTGATTCCAGCTCCACGTCTCTTCAGCGCCCCTGCCACCAGGACTTGTTGTTCGGAATGACTCTGTAGTGGGAAGTAGAGGAAGGGACGCCTGAGAGCAGCCAGTTCCATCGTTGTCGTTCCCCCTCCCTGAACAACGGCCAAATCGCTGGCAGCGAAGTGTTGGTAGAGGTCGGGAACATACCCTCTCACCTCTACTCCTTGCGGAGCATCCAAGGATTCGGCGGCAAGACGAGGCCCGCATACCAGGATCATACGCAGGTCTGGAAGTTTTGTCCTGACGATTGGATATGCCTTCCCACATAGCAGGAGAAGTTCCTTGCCGATCGCTGTGCCGCCGATGCTGCATATGACCAGAGGCTCGTTGCCGTATCCCAAGCCAGCCCTGACCTTTGCCCTGTCGGCATATTCTGAAGGATCGAATTGAAGAACATAACCCAGGAATTTGCAGCATGCTCTGGCCCACTCTCTACAGTTTGGCAACATGAGGCCAATCTTGGCATCAGGAATGTCCTCCTCCTCCCCTACAAAGAGGCACATGTCCATGTGTGCGGGAGCCCTTTTCAGATCCTTCTTACTATAGAAGTGACGGTTCATATACCAGCCTCCCAGTATCTCGATGGGGTTCTTTGTCGGTATGCCCCCTCTTATCATATCGTCGATGTATAAGAAGGGCAGTCTCTTAAGTCTGGGATTGCTGGCGAAGTGCCAGATGATCTCGATGGTCTCATCGCCTATTGCTAGGTCAAATCGTTCCCTGCTGCTAGCCTGTTGGAAGATTCTGAAGGCATGATTCAGCCAACCTGTACCAGCTTTCAACGTGGCCCTAACGAAATCTACTCTGTACCCCTTGGAGGGTGCTTCGAATGTGAGTGTGATATCAGAATACAGATCAGCTTCAGGCAGAAGATTCTCCCCAGCATCCTTGAGAACCTGGCTCGCAGGTCTTGAGGCCAACCAGGATATGTCCACATCAGGATGACGTTTACGCAATTCTCTGGCTATCGCCAGGTCTCTTGTCACGTGTCCCATGCCAATTGCACCGCTTACGTAAAGGACCTTCTTCATTGCCATTGCCTCCTGCTTCACCAGTGACGATGGCTCTAATGTTGGGCGCACATGTGGGAGTCGCCTCGGACAATAGCACCAGAGGGCGGCGGGTGTCAACCTCAGCTTGGACGAAGGGAGGAGAGTTGGCCTAGATCAGGATTGAGGGCCCGCAATAGACCTACACCCGCATCGATACCTTTTGAGATCAGGGTCTAGGTAGGTCCGGTCGTAGAGGCTGGGGATAGGCAGTACACCACAACCTCACAGACCCCCGTGACCATCTGGGGCGGAAGGGGTAGGATGGGGTAGCCCGAAAGCCCTCAGGTCACGGCTACACTTCCGCGGGAAGTTGGTGGAGCCGAGAGGATTCAAACCTCTACCTCCTCCGTGCAAAGGAGGCGCTCTCCCAGTTGAGCTACGGCCCCGCGTGGTGAAGAGAGCCGATTATTTCATCAGAACGGGGATTGTGTGACCCCCGTTCTTGCCGTTCTTCAAGGGGACGCAGAAGTTCTAGGAGGCGACGAGTGGACTCGAACCACTGCATAGAGCTTTGCGGACTCTCGCCTTAACCTCTTGGCTACGTCGCCTCTAGTTGTGCTGGGAATGACCTACTGATAGTCTACGACCTGCAATTATCGTCTCCATCTCAAATGCAGACGCCGAATCACACTATGCTCACACTGGGACAGCCTGAAGTTCTGCAAGGCGCTGCGGGGTGAGTGTAGAGGCTAGGGATTGCCCGGTGCTGCTGGCTGCGATGGTTCTATGGCTGATGGTGGGCTTGAGTTCCTAGACATACGGAATCTGAAGCGAGGTTCCTCCTGGGGGAAATACTTTTCTGCGCCGCACTTCTTGCACATAGCATGGTAGAAGTCGTTCTTGGGTAGAGTGTCTATCATCCAGTGGTGGGCTTTGTGGACAACACTTCTTGCAGCCATCTACCCTCAAGTACACGTAGAAGTACCTCTCATAGGAAACTCACCGAATAGATATTGTACCACAAAACTATCCCGGACAGTCTGGTGTTGTATACACAATCGCCACCTCCCGTTGCGGTTTGAGGTGGCCTTCACCGGAGAGGGTCGCCATGAGGCCGGACGCTGATCTCACCGCAGAGAAGGGTCACGGTCTAGTCGTGCAACAAGAGAAGGGTGGACATCTCTGTCCGTTCTACAATAAGTGGACCGTTTCCTCCATTGCTACTTACTGGCTTCATGATGTGACTCCCGTGGCCCCCACAGCCGCTGCAGAAAAGCTGGCGCCCACCAATTCCATTTGCCCAGGATGCGCATTAGCGCCGGGGCCAGGAAGAGTCTTATCACCGTGGCATCTAGCAGGATGGACAGAGCCAGTCCCAGCCCCAAGACCTTTATGATTACGAGGTCACCAGTGACGAAGCTGCCGAAAACCACAACCATTACCAAGGCAGCGCTGGTGATCACGCGGCCTGTGCGTGCCAGTCCAAGGGCTACACTAGCGGTATTGTCCCTTGTCTGCTCCCAGACCTCCTTGACCCTGGTCAATAGGAAGACTTCATAGTCCATGCTCAGACCGAAAACGATGCAAAACACTATTACAAACGTCAGGAAGCAAGTTGTTCCGTCAGCGGCAAAGCTGAGGATGTTGCCAAAGTGCCCTTGCTGGAAAATGAACACCAGTATGCCGAATGTGGCAGCAACGCTGGCGATGTTGAGCAGGGTAGCCTTGAGCGGCAGCAGCACCGACTTGAAGAGCCAAAACAGAGCCAAGTAACATGCCACTACTAGGAACAGCATAACCCATATGAAACGATGAATCATTTGGTCAACCATGTCCTTATCTTGAGCTGTAGGGCCGGTTACATAGGTCTTCAGTCCGCCAATCTCTAGGTTGCGAATCGAGGTTACCAGCTCCTTCGCCTGCGGACCCATTGGATCCGTGCGCGTACATATCCGGATCATGGTGGCATGTTCGCTGGTTAGCTGATCAAGGGCGCCCTTCAAGCGAGGATCAGGTATGGACTCGGGAAATGTGTACAGCAACTCGTACTGCTCCCTGGTTATAGAAGGGTCCAAATTGACAATGCTGTCAATGCGGGCAACTTCCTTGTTCAGGGCTATTCTGCGAGTGTATTCATATAGGCAGTAGGTGTTGTCCCAGTCGGTGATCTTGTCCTCCGTGGTAACACAAATCATGATTGGTGCCACCTCGCCAGCACCGAATCCCTCCCTGAGCAACTCATATCCTTGACGGGCTGGTGCGTAATCGGGGATTTGCATGTAGGAGATGCTGGTAGGGTTGATACCTACCAATGGCCATATGAGGATGCCCAACAAAGGGACGAGGAGCAAGAGCACTACCGCAGGGTGCGCCATTTCCCATCGCGCCAGCCTTTGCCAGAAGGTCCCTTTTTCCTCGGCTAGGTGGAACAAGGTAAGGCGGTTGACCCGAGGGCCAAGGACGGCCAGGAAGGCCGGTAGCAAGGTGAGCCCAGCTGCCATTGCCAGCAGCACCACTATCACTCCACCAATGCCGAGAGAGCGCAGTAGAGGGTTGTCAAAAGCCATCATCATGGCCAACCCGATAACGGCGGTGACTCCTGAGAAGAAAATGGCCTTCCCTGAGGTTGCTGAGGTAGTGGCCAGACTATCCTCAACTCCGTTCTCTCTCCTTAGTTCCTCCCGGAATCGGGTGACCATGATCAAGGAGTAGTCCACCCCCACGCCAAGCCCGAGAAAGGCAATAACTGTGAGACTGGAACTAGTTATGTTGATGAATTCGGATAGCACGAAGGTGAGCCCCATCGTCAGAACCACACTGGCAGCACCGATGGCAAGCGGCAACCCAGCAGCAACCAAGCTTCCAAAGACCAGCACAAGCACAATGGCAACCAGCGCGAAGGTGTAGATTTCCGAACGTCTCATGCCTTCCATGGCGACTTCCTCAGCATCGTTGCGGAAGGCCGGATCTCCGGTGACAACCATGGTCAGATCAGGTTGCGGCTGGAGTCTCTCTCTAACCTCGGGCAGTAGCTTACATGCCGTGAATGCGTCTCCATCTACGCCAACAGCAGCGTAGGTGGTGTGGCCATCGCCCGAGATTAGATGAGGGTCGCCGCTGCTACGATAGGTAATGGGCACGTCTAGTTGCCGCACATCCTGAAGTCCCGCCAAAGCTGCGTCCATCTCATCCATGAAAAGTGGATCATCGGCTCGCAGGGTTTCGCTGGAGAAAACCACGATATGCATGTTGGCCCTGATACCAAGCTCTTCCTCCAGTATCCTGTAGCCATCGGCTGCCTCCCCCCGAGTGGGGGCAACTGCGCCGTGAGCAAGTCTACTGCTGACCCTAGGAGCTACTAAAGCACTGAGGATGATAATGACCAGCCAGGCAATGATCACCGCCCGGCGATGTCTGAAAAC
>JAFNFZ010000104.1 GCA_017885485.1 Chloroflexota bacterium | reverse complement strand
AGATGGTCGGTGAGGCAGTGAGGGCTGCCCTGGCCGATGCCCAATTGAGCGCAAAGGACATTGAGGCCTTTGTCTTCAGCAATATGGAGGCCTTTGAGGGAGTCCTTCTGCCTGACCATGGCATGGTTGCCGAAGTCGGTGCGACAGGAAAGCCCGGTTTCAAAGTCACCGGAGGCGGCACGACAGGCTCAGAAGCCGTTGGCGAGGGTTGCCACATGATCTCCGCGGGCTTGTTTGACATAACCATGGTCGTAAGCTGGCAGAAGCACGATTGTGGGGATGCTACGGCTGGCATTTCCGCCGCTGCCGTCCCAACATTTGCCAAAGGGATGGTAACAGGCGCCGTCAGTGAGTTCGCCAAGCAGGCACTGGGCTACATGAAGGAGTCCGGTGCCCGGGAGGAGCACGCTGCTATGGTCCGGCTTAAGGCAGACCGGGGCGCGTGCCGAAACCCCTGCTCTCACCTGAAGCTCGGGCTGCGGAGCATAGACGAGGTACTGCAGTCGCCCTATCTAGTGTGGCCTATCAGGCTTTACGACTTCTGTCCTCAATCGTGCGGTGCATGTGTCCTTATCCTGGCCTCGGAGAATAGAGCGAAGAAGATTCACCAGAAACCGGTGTGGGTGGCCGATTTCGAGATAGTGCACCAAGAACCGTTCCGTGCCGGTAGCTTCGGCGACCCCACCGGCACAGAAACGTACTCTCAGCACGTGGCTTGCGAGAGGCTCTACAAGAGGAATGGCATAACTGATGTAAGAAAGCAGGTCGATCTGGCGGAGATCTACGAGCCATCCACCTGGGAGGAAATGAGTCTCTATGAGCACCTCTACTTCTGTGGAAAGAACGAGGGCTGGAAGCTGATAGAGAAGGGGGTAACCAACATAGAGGGAGACTTCCCGGTGAACTGCTCCGGTGGTGTGATAGCCAGCAATCCCATCGGTGCTACGCCCGTCATTCGCATTGCCGAAGCTGCTCTCCAGATCCGTGGGGATGCCGGTGAGCACCAGGCTACCAGGGACATAAAGACGGCTATTGCCACCGCCCTGGGCGGGCCCAACTGGACCGCGATGTTCTTGCTCAAGAGGTCATTATAGGAGGCAGCGAAATGGCAGAAGAATCCCCGACGAAACCGGCGGAACGGCCGGAGTATATCCGCATCAAGTTCGATCTGCCCCGGCCCTACAACTGGTCTACGGGAAGGTATCTGGGCAAGCTATACGCCGAGGCAAAGGAGAACAAGAAACTGGTAGCCAACCGCTGCCCGAAGTGCAAGGAGATCAAGGTGCACTCACCGACGCCGGTCTGCCCCAAGTGCAAGGTGGATATGGGTTGGGACTGGGTAGAACTGCCCCAGACAGGCACAGTCTTCCAGTACACCTATCAGGTCTATCCGCTGTTTGACCCGCATCTAGGCAAGACGTTTGCCGATCCCCACCCTCCTGCCATCATTCTGCTCGATAATGGCGTCTATCTAAGGCACCGACTCGAGGAGACTGACACCACGAAGCTGAGAGAGGGAATGCGGGTGCAGGCCGTGTGGGAAGACGACTACGAGAAGCGCGGCCAAGGCTTCCAGGACATCCTGTATTTCAGGACGATCGAGGAGTAGGAGGTCACGTGGCAGAACTAACCGAGAAGCTCGAGGGGATGGACGTCTGGGTCTACCACGGGAAGATACATATCCCGAATACGTATTCCGCCGGAGCTGTGGGGAGTCGGTTTCTCATTGAACTGAGAGACAGCGAGAGGATCATGGGCACGAGATGCCCTACCTGCAACCTCGTCTATGTCCCGGCCAGGTCTGTATGTAGGGATTGCTTTGGGCAGCTCAGTGAGTGGGTTGAGGTGAGCCAGCAGGGAACGCTGCTCACCTATGCCATTGCATACCAGCCGAATCCCGTCCAGCCATCACCCGCCCCCATTGCCTACGGCATTGTGCAACTGGAGGGAGCTGACACCGGTTTCGTCCACATGCTGGGGGAGATCGATCCCAAGCGACTGAAGACAGGAATGAAGGTCAAGGCGGTGTTTAGGGACAAGAAAGAGCGCCAAGCCAGCATACTGGACATCAAATACTTCAAACCGGTGCGCAGGGTGGCCAAGACAAGACGTGCCACCCGCAAGCGTCATTAGCTCGGCACATGCGGCCGGATTGACGGCTGATATGGCAGACTTTGCCGGCCCGTCAGATGTTTTCGACGAAATAGCTGGGCCAGACTCCTAATCTAGGCTTTTCGGTTCTTTGGCAGTCTCAGGGGAAGGGGGTATACAAGAATGCGCGTGGAAGAAAGGTATGATGTTGTTATTGTAGGTGGAGGCCACAACGGCATGACGGCGGCGGCATACCTGGCCAAGTGCAAGCTGAGCGTCTGCGTCTTGGAGGAGAGGACGGAGTCGGGCGGACCGTGTGAAACGACTGATATCAAGAGTCAAAGGCGATGTGTAACTGATCATTGATATTGGTTTTCCTGTGGGGATGGCTCAGGATGAGAATGTGGCAATGGGTATGAGTACTCACGTAACGCATCGTTAGGTGCAACTGAAGGGGTTGCTAGGCAAGAAGCAGGCGCGGGACACGAAGCCCAGGACTGCAGAAGAGAAGCGAAGGCGATGGTGTTGAAGGAGGCGATGTGACATCAGAAGATGTCTGGGCCGAGTTGAATGCCAGACTCAAATACCCCCCGTCGGAGCATCTGCGTCGGATACTGCAGAAGCTGGTGACCCTCAAGGAGGCAGAACTGCTGCTCCAGCTGCCGGCGCGACCTGCGGAGTTGGCACAGAAATCAGGGCTGAACGAAGAGGCAGCCCAGCGCAAACTGAACGAGTTCATGGAGCGTGGGCTGATAATCCGCACCAGCAAGGGATTGTTCTGCTTTGCTCATGACATGACCCAGTTACACGATTCCAACCTCTCCAGCGCGGGGAAATGGATCGATACCGAGCTCCTCGACCTGTGGCGGGATTTCCGGGACGCAGAGTGGGCCCAGACCATGGCCGGCGGGCTTGGAGACTCGTATGTGCAGGTGCTCAAGGTGATTCCTGCATGGAAGGCCATGGAGCGGAGCCCGGACCTCGGTCAACTTCTGCCCGATGAGGACATCAGGGAGCTGATCAGAGGAGCAGATCCGGTCGCCGTGGTTCCCTGTCCCTGCCGCAGGTCGATCAGGAGGTGCGATCTCCCGCTGAACGTCTGCCTGCATTTCAACCGCGGAGCAGAATACGCCATGAACCGGGGAGCCGGCCGCCGCATATCTACGGAAGAAGCAATTGCCATCGCCGGTGAGGCGGAGGAAGCAGGCCTAGTTCACACCTGGGCGTCCAGCGCACCGGAACGGCTGACCGCAATATGCAGCTGCTGTCGGGAATGCTGCGACATCTTCGCTATTGGCATGGAGGTTGGCAACATAGAGCAGGTGTTGCAGAGGAGCCGCTTTCGCGCCAGTGTCGATCAGCAGCTCTGTACCGGCTGTCAGGACTGTGTGGAACGGTGCTTCTTCAAGGCCATCGAGATGGAGAAGACTCCCCTGTCCAAGAAGCTCAAGGCTACGATCGATGAAAGTAAGTGCTATGGCTGCGGCCTGTGTGCCATCGTCTGCGAGCCTGAGGCGATAGTCGTGAAGTTGGTGCAGCCGCTGCCTGGGCCGGCGAACTGGGCGGGAGCGATGCTATGATCATAACACCTCACAAGCTAGATGCCGGGACTAGGAAGGGCAGACAGCTGACCAGCAAGTCCTTCGGGGACCCCGATTCTCATCGTGAGGTCGCAGCCCAACAGCTAGGGTTCTAAGCCAGGAAAGGAGGGTGATGGATTTCCGTTACACAGAAGAGCAGGAGGCCTTCCGAAGCGAGGTCAGGCATTTCATCCACGAGGCGTTGCCTTCTCATTGGCTCGGGGTGGACCCTGGACCTGAGGAGGAGGAGAGGGAGGAAGTTCACCGACTTGCCGTGGAGATATGGCGCAAGCTGGGGGGCAAAGGTTGGATAGGGTTGAGCTGGCCCAAGGAATACGGAGGTCAGGACGACCCGGTGAAGGACTGGATCCTGAAAGAGGAGTTGATCTACTGGGGGGCACCGGGGATGGACATCGGCGTGGTGCAAGGCGACTTGATCCTGGCGTTTGGCACCGAGGAGCAGAAGAGGAGATTCATCCCTCCCATCGCCCGTGGGGAGGTCAAATATGCCATCGGAATGAGCGAGCCCGGTGTCGGCTCAGACATGTTCGCCCTTCAATTGAGGGCGGTAGAGGAAGAAGCCTGCTATGTCCTTAACGGACAGAAGATCTGGAACAGCGGTATCCACCGTGCAGACTGGTGTGTGGTCTATGCTCGAACTGACCCTAACGCCCCCAAGAAGCATCTGGGGATCAGTGTTTTCATAATTGACCCCAAGAGCCCGGGGATTACCCTGCGCCGAATAACCCAGATGACAGGGCTTGCCGCCTTTTGTGAGGTCTTCTATGACAATGTCAGGGTTCCCAAGGAGAACCTCCTGGGGGAGAAGAACAAAGGGAAAGATGTAAGTATGCATGCCTTCGCTATTGAGAGAAGCTACGGGCTCGTCATCCTCCACAACGCCAGGAGATACTTCGAGCAACTGGTGCAGTACTGCAAGGAGACCTACGTCAATGGACAGCCTCTGGCCAACGATCCTGTCATTCGAAGCAGCCTGGCTGAGCTGGCTATTGAGATTGAAGTAGGGCGCAACATGGGTGACAGACTGAACTGGATGGGGGGCCAGAATATGCTCACCGTCCTACCTAGCTGCCAGACTAAGGTACATGGCGCCTGTGTGGCTCAAAGGGTGGCTAGTGTGGGCATGCAGATCCTCGGGCTCTACGGGCAACTGGACGAGAAATCCAAGTGGGTGCAGCTGGGGGGCAGGCTAAGGCACATGTATCTGAGTTCAAGGGGTTGGAGTCTTGCTGGTGGCACCAGTGAGATATCCAGGAACATCATCGCCGGGAAATACGGTCTCGGATTGCCTAGCTAGGGGCTGCCGCCGTGGAGGCCGGCAACATATCGCCTAGTAGGAGAGAGCGCGCCTCCCGCAACAAAGCACGGCACTTCATCAAGAATCACTACCTCCTGTCACTTGACTGAGCCCCATGCGCGCACCGAAGACGATCCAGTGTCCGAGTAGCTCTCTCGGTCTGAACCCGAAACACAGCGCAAAGCATTTGTGACACCTTGGTTAGGCGAGGCACTCGCTGCAGATCCCTTCGTTTTGACTTCTGTTCACGACTCATTCGCAGTGGTCGGCGAGTTCACCCCCCGGCCGTTCCTCAACGCCCCTTCCCGCGCTCAGCCCCCTCGGAGATCGGTATGTACAAGTAC
>JAFNFZ010000103.1 GCA_017885485.1 Chloroflexota bacterium | reverse complement strand
GTCCGAGACTCCATAGCCAAAGCTATCCAGCAGACTCTGACCGGAATACCCGGAGTGGAGGGCCGCTTGATCAAGATAGAGCCCACCTTTCTCTACGGGGGAACAGACTACAGCACGCTGGACTACCTTGGCCCGGCCTTCATAGTGCTTATGCCCTGGTTCTTCGTCTTCCTGCTGACTTCAGTCAGCTTCGTTCGAGAGCGAGTCCAGGGAACTGTGGAACGGCTGCTGGCCTCACCTCTAAGCCGATTCGAGATCGTGCTGGGCTATATGCTCGGCTTCGGTATCTTCTCTCTTGTGCAATCACTGGAGATGCTGCTATTCACAGTATATGTGCTCGATGTGAACTGTGAAGGTAGCATCCTTCTGGCTATCCTGACAGTGGTTGTCATGATCATGACGGCGGTCAACCTGGGTATACTGCTGTCCACGTTTGCCCGCAACGAATTCCAGGCCATCCAGTTCGTGCCACTGGTTGTCTTCCCTCAAGCCCTGCTCGGCGGCCTCTTCTGGTCTCTGGATAGCCTTCCGTGGTTTCTGCGCTGGCTCTCCTACCTGATGCCGGTCACCTACGCCAACTCAGCCGTCAGAGACGTAATGATAAAGGGGGCCAGCCTCCTGGATTGGAGCGTTGCCTCCAACTTGCTGATACTCGCTGGCTTCGCCGCGGCGTTTGTGTTCCTGGCATCGCTGACACTGAAACGGGAAATAGCCTGACTCATGTCACTCCAGAAAAAGGGAGTCCGATCCGAGATGTTATGCCACAAACGGCTGAACGCCAATACACCCAAAGGAAGAGAGGGGGAACAACGAATTGCTAAATAGGGCCAAGATACAAGTTCTGAGGCAATCCACCATCTTCTCTGGTTTGAATCAAGACGAACTTGCTGAATTGAGCAGTCTGGCTGTCCAGCGTCGGTTCAAGTCAGGGGAGTTCATCTTCTGGGAAGGAGACGAGCCGGACTGGTTCTACATGGTCGCCGAGGGCAGAGTCAAGGTCCTCAAACATTCCTCTCTGGGCAAGGACTTCGTCATTGCCTACTTCGGCTCAGGCGAGATGTTCGGCGAAGTGGCCGTTTTCGAAGACAAGCCATATCCAGGTTCGGCACAAGCTGTGGATGAAACCACGGTGCTCGAAATCCGGGGAGACGACTTCCGCTCCTTTATCGCTCATCGTCCAGGAATAGCCCTGAGGATAATAAACATCCTGGCAGGGCGACTCAGGGACGCTCAAAGCAGGCTCAGGGACTTGGCAGGAGAGAGAGTCGAACAGCGTCTCGCCAGAACACTGCTGATGCTCCATTCAAAGCTCGGCCCAACCCTTCCCTTCACCAGGCAGGAGATTGCAGACATGGCCGGCACTACTACCGAGACAGCTATACGATTCATGAGCCGGCTCAGGGATGCGGGCATCACTCGCTCAGCGAGAGGAAAGACGGTTATAGTCAACGAGTCCAGGCTCAGAATGCTCAGTGAAGGACCGCCTGCACCGTAGGACTGCTGCCCAGCAGAAACCTGGTTCGAGTCCAACATGGTGGGCTATACTGGACGAAAGAGAGAACCGCAACCTACGAACTGGCCTTCAGTCTGGCGGCTGTAACTTGAGAAGTTGTACAACAATGGGAGCAGGTCACGGGAGCCGGACAGAACATGCAAGCGCAGGATGGTGGCAGATGAGTTCGATGTTATCACTTGAAGGCAATGTAGTGAGCATGTGCTTGATGAGATTGACGTCGCCTCCTCTGGCCCGGACTGAGCCGATCGCGACTTCCCGATCCATTGGCTCAACCCACGAGCTCCCCGCCCCTCTTCTAGGCTTTGATTCTCTGGAGCAGGGGTATTCTGGGAAGAAACCTAAACCATTCTACTCTTTCCCAGAGTGCCAATAGCTGACTGGCAAGTAGAGAGCTATAGGCGCCGGAAGCAAAGCCAACCAGCAATGCCAACATGAAGCTGGTCATCGGCCCACCCACAAAGAGATACACCGCCAGACAGGCCAGAAGCGTGGTGAAAGTGGTGTTAAGGGAACGAGTAAGAGTCTCAGTCAGGCTATAGTTGATGACCACTGCAAACTCATCCGATATGCCCCTCTGGATGTTTTCTCTGATGCGGTCGAACACCACCACGGTATCATTGACGCTATAGCCCAAGACAGCCAGACAGGCAGTGATAAACATGGCGTTGATCTCCAGGTTGAACACTCTCCCGAAAACGGAGAAGACTGCTAGCACCACCAGGAGATCATGAACCAGGGATAGGATGGCACAGGTGCCATAACGGAATGGCTTGGGCATCTTTCGAAATGCCCAAGCCATGTAAAGAAGAATAGCTAGGCTGGCCACAGCTACGGCAATGACTGCATTGCGCACAGTCTCTGCCGCCACTGTGGCGCTAGTGCGGCCAGAGCTGATTGTTTCAAAGGGGCCGAGCTGCTGCTCTAAGTAATTGGTTAAGCTATCTTGCTCCTCCTCATTCAGCAGACGAGTGCGAATCGTAAAATCGACATAATCTGCTCCTGTCGCCTGCTGAATGGTAGTTCGACCGCCAGCGTATCCCGCCTCGCCCAAGGCCTGCGTCAGGCTAGCCTCGGTTACGGACGGACTAAACCGAAGGACAAAGGAGCTACTCTCCTCGAAGTCAGCTCCCAGCTTCAACCCATGCGGCAGAAGAACAGAGATAAGCCCGGCAAGGATGACTATTGCCGATGCCAGGAAGAACCACCGTTTCCTGCCAACAAAACCGAATGCTCCTCCCCTTGAACCTTGACCATCGGTCTTCTGTGTCATCCATGGACGAAGAAGCCTTGCGCCTAGCCCGGTAGCAACGACAAGACGAACCAAGCCATGGGTAACGGTGATGGCGGTGAACATGCTCACCGCTACACCAATGAATAGAGTCAAACCAAACCCCTTCACCTGGGAGCTTTCCGCAATGTGGCTACCAAGCCAATACAGGACCGCGCAGGCAATGAAGGTGGTAATATTGCTGTCTCGGATCGCCGACCAGGCACGGTTGAATCCAGCTTCAGCAGCCGCTCCTACAGTGCTCCCGGCACGCAACTCCTCCTTCATCCGCTCAAAGATAAGACAGTTGGCGTCTACTGCCATGCCAAGCGACACAACAAAGCCACCTATCCCAGCCAGCGTCAGGGTTACCGGTATCAGCTTGAAGATAGCGAGAGCCAGAGCGGCGTAGATGAGCAGGGCAACGGCAGCCAGAACTCCGAGCACTCGATAGTAGAGCACCATAAACAATATCACCACCAGCAGGCCAACCACCCCAGCAACCAGTGCCTTATGAACAAAATCGGCCCCCAGAGTGGCTGATACATTCTGCTCATAGAGCGGTGGTTTTATGAGAGGAGCTACCAACTGACCTGAAGTCAACTGAACGGCGAGCGTCCTCGCCTCATTCAAGGTGAAGTCTCCGGTGATCTCCGCGTTGCCATTCTCATAGGATGCCTGCATAATCCGGGGGTGGGAGATCATCTGACCATCGACGACAATACCCAGCAGATTGCGCGGGTTTAGGCTAGTCCCGCTATAGGAGGGATAAAGACGCGCGGCAATCTGATTGAAGATATCCGCTCCTTCTGAATTCCATTGGATGCCAACTCCGATTGTGGTCACGCCAGTGTTCTTGTTTTGCTGAACTTCCCTCTGGGCCTTCGTCAGATAGGCCCCGGTGAGCGGCTTCTCCACACCACCAATTGCTCCTAAGGCCGGCATCCAGGAGTAGGCCCCGCTAACATCCGATCCCAGCGTTCCTGGATCAACTGTATTCCCATCTTTGTCCGTATACGTTAACGCACCATCTTCCAAGTTCAGGATCACTACGGGATCCTGGCTACCGCCATAGACATAGAAAATACGGCTGCCAGACACTGAGCTGTCGAAGAATGCAGTACGGCCCGGATCATCAAGATAGTTCTGGAGAGTAGCTACATCACTGCCATTTAGCTCCACCTCCCTGAATTCCAGGAAGGCCGTTTGCTCCATGAGACTCTTGGCTTCCTCGACATTGGTTATGCCAGGCAACTGTATCAGGATACGGTCCTCTCCCTGCTGCTGGACAACAGGCTCAACAACCCCATATTTGTTGACACGCCTTTCAATAGTCGTGACAACCGCGTCCATAACCTGCGCCTTGTCGTCGGCTGTGGCATTGTCCGAGAATTTAACCTGATAAATGAGTTCGCTTCCACCCCTGAGATCCAGACCCAG
>JAFNFZ010000102.1 GCA_017885485.1 Chloroflexota bacterium | reverse complement strand
CTTCCCCGTGGGACTATTGAGATCCAGAGTGACATCTATCTTGTTGGTATTCGTGCCAAGCCAGTAATGGGTAGTCTCCCACCACGGCCCATTCCAAGGGCGGGCGAATCTCATGTGATCGGGGCTTTGGATGGATTCCACCTTGATCACCTCTGCGCCCATGTAGCCGAGGTAGGAAGTGCAGTAGGGCACTGACCAGAACCCGCCAAGTTCCAGGACTCTCAATCCTTCCAGCGCTCGCTCAGCCACGTAAACCTCCTTCACCAATTCCTGCCTAGATAATCCCAATCTGCCTGAGGATCACCAGGTCGTCTTTGCTGTAACCCAGGCGCCCGTAGATCTCGACATTGTGCTGTCCCAGTAGAGGTGCCGGGCTCTTCATCTGCCATGCCGGCTCCGACGATCTGCACCAGGGCCCAGGTTGGGTCAGTATGCCTGCCACGGGATGCTCCACCTGAATAAAGTATTCCCTGGCCTTGTGCTGCGGTGAATCCATCATGGTCTTGTTGGTGTACGCCATCGCCGGTGGCACCCTCCACAAGAGCAACTCATCGAAGATCTCCTGCGCGGTACGTGCCTCCAGCCAGGGGCTTATCCGTTCACGCAACTCTGCGTTGTGCATTACTCGGGTGATGGCCGTCACGTACTCGGGATTCTCGGCCAACTCGGACATGCCCACGCACTGACAGAAATTGACCCACTGCTCGCCGGTGATCACGGTCATACCGACATACCCGTCCTTGCACTCCTCAACGCCAGGGAAGATGTTCTGCCTCTTCTGGTGTATCAAGGCATGTGGATAGCGGGTGGACGCGTAGGGATAGTTCTGCAGTAGGCTGGCAGCCTCCACCTCCGACACGTCGACATGCTGGCCGATACCGGTCTTGTTCCTGTAGGTGAGCGCTGTCATTGTGGCCGCGGCACCAAGTGCCCCGCCATTGAACTCCGTCAGCCTGAGCGGCCCACCCGCTCTCAGCGGTTCACGACCAGGTTCGCCTCGCGAATCCAGCCAACCCGACAGNNGGAGTTATGGAAGTCATCACCAGACCTGGGTTGACTGTCTCAAGGTCCCTGTAAGCCAGCGCCAGACTGGGCATATAGCTGGGGCTGAAGTCCTCAACGAGAATGTCGGCCCATCTGACCAGTTCTCTGAGAATCTCGACCCCAGTGTTGCTTTTGAGGTTGAGGGTAATGCCCTTCTTGTTGTTATTGAGGAAGATGAATAACCCGCTCGCCTCGGGGTTGGGCTCATCTTTCGGAAAGGGCCCTGCTCTTCTCGCTGGATCGCCGCCGTCCGGCGGCTCGACCTTTATTACCTCGGCGCCGAAATCAGCCAGTAGTTTGGTGCAATACGGTCCGGCAATGTCGTAGCCTACGTCAAGGGCCTTCACACCCTCTAGAAGTTGCTCTGTCATCTGTACTCCCTTCTCTGTATCTCTGGTGGTCTTGGTCTGCCTTCAAGCGTGAGCGGGTGGCGGACTCTCATTATTGTGAGACTGGCACCATGCACTAGTTCATTTCATTCAGGTCAGCTCATTCAATGCCGATGACTCCTGGCTGGCTGTCTTTCGGCGTCTTTCATCGCACTGCAGTACTTGGTCTACAGCCCGGGCAGCGCTAGCCATGGAATGGTAGACGGGGACTCCAGCGGCAGCGCAACCCTGCTGCAGATCTTCTACGCCTTTCTGCCAGTCCCAGCCGGTGACAAGATACTGCATCACCAATGCCAGCGGTCTGTTGGTGTCCCTCTTCAGCTTGATGACCGCGTCGTTGAAGAAGTCGATGTCGCCTTCCAGCATAGCCGAGGGGACCCAGCTGGCCTGCCCGAAGCCGATATGGAGCACTGACAGATCGGCGAAGCCTTCATAGGTGACGAGTGCCTTGATCAGGGAGTAGGAGCGTGCGCCGTAGGCGAACATGGAGGGGACATCTGCGACACTGCCATAGGCCTTGTGCCCTGCCACCTCTTCTACCCGGCTGTCGACAGGGTATATTTCGCCCCGGAACCCTGAGGCGAGGAAGCTTTCGAGAACTAGCTGTCCTGGCTCGCGCGGGGTACCTCCCACGATAGCCACGGACTGCGGCACAAAGACCCGGTCGAACGCTTCCTTCTTTGTCATATCCCCCGTTCAAGGCATGGATAAGTGTTCGGTTCGGTGACTTCGTCGCCCGGCCCAGACCATGGTATAAGCCTTGCCCGGCTGGAAGTCGTCATCAGGCTGGCTGGCCAACCTTCTGGCGCACGGACTCCACAATGTCCTCCAGAGGAGTCCCAGAGGGAAAGACCCCTGCCACTCCCATCTGTTTCAGTTGCTCGAGGTCCTCTGAGAAGATGATCCCTCCCAGAAGCACGGGCACGTCGCCCTTGCCACGTTTGCGCAGCTCTTCGATGGTCCGAGGCACCAACTGGAGATAGTTCGCCGAAAGGATGCTGAGGCCCACCGCTTCGACGTCTTCCTGGACAGCCGCCGCAGCTATGGCCTCGGGCGTCATATTTCCGCCATAGATAACCTCGTAGCCGGCATCCCGGAGAGCCCTGCTCACCACAAGCAGCCCGACCCAGTGCCCCTCCAGACCTGGCTTGGCCATCAGAATCCTGATCTTCCTATCAGTCATCACGCTTCTCCTTCCTCTAACCGTATATGGGGAATGGCCATTCCCCATATACGCTGAGTTGGACGTTCACTATCTCCCCGAGGGTTGCGTAAGCTTTGACCGCCTCCATGGTCGCCGGCATGACGTTGTCGCCCCGGCGGGTGGCCTCCTCAAGCTTCTTGAGCGCCTGCATCACCTTAGCTCTGTCGCGCCTTTCCCTCAGTTGCCTGAGTTTGTCAATCTGTCGCTGTGGTGATTGAGGATCGGGTCTGAAGAAGGGCACACGGTAGGGTTCCTTCTCTAGCCTGAACCGATTCACGCCTATGATCGGAATCTCCCCCGAGGTGGTCTTGGTAGCCCGCTCGATGGTGGCGTTCTTGTACTCGTTGTGAACCCAGCCGCTGGCAATGGCTTTGGCCATGCCGCCCATATCCTCGATCTTCTGCATGTACTCCCAGGCACGCCTCTCCAATTCATTGGTGAGGTTCTCGAGGTACCACGAGCCGCCCAGCGGGTCTATGGTATTGGTTACGCCTGTTTCAAACTGCAGTATCTGCTCAGTCCTGATGGAGAGCAGCATTGACTCGTCCGTGGGGAGGCAAACCCCCTCATCGTACCCGTTGGCGTGTATCGACTGAGCTCCGCCGAGGACGCCGGCGAGCACCTGGTAGGCAATACGGACGAGGTTGTTGTAGGGTTCCTGGGTGGTGTGGGTGGAGCCGGAACTCTGCACGTGGACTCGGAACTGGCCGCAGCGCGGATCCTCTATGCCGTACCTCTCTCTCACTATCCTGGACCACATCCGACGTGCTGCGCGCAGTTTGGCGATCTCTTCGAAGAAGTCGTTGTGGGCTGCGGTGTTGAAAGAGAAGCGTCTTACAAAACGGTCGAGGGGCACCCTGCCCCGCCTCTTCTCTTCTTCGATGTAGTCGACCGTTGTGGCGAAGAGAATGCCCAGCTCCTGCCAGGCATTGAGCCCAAGATCACGGGTGTTGTAGCTGTCAAAGGATATCGGGTACCACTTGGGAGCGTGCTCGGCGCACCATTCGATGAAATCAACAGCGTACCTCAGATATGCTTGTGGCGGTACCTGATTGGGCAGGTTGAGCACCGTCCAGGCCAGCATGCAGTTCGCAGTAGTGCCGCGGAGCTGGGTAATATCCAACCCCCGTTTCTCGGCGACGGCGAAGTACATTGCTGTCAGAATGCCGTGCTTCTCGGCGAGGTATGTCGATGCCCTCTCTATGGGCAGGCCATCAAGCAGCGTCTCCATATCCTCGATAGAGCAGACCGGCACGCCGGAGTGACCGACGTCTGCTGAGACTCTGGGATCATCACAGTCCATGCCAACGCAGGTTGATATGTCTGGAGCCACAGCGAAGCCTGTTTGTCCCAACTCGTATTCCTCGCGGTAGAGCTTGTTTGAGTCCTCGGGTGTGTTGAATCCGCTGAGCCGTCTTATGGTCCACAGTTGGCCCCGGTACATGCTGCGATACACACCGCGGGTGTACGGCGGTTCTCCTGGAAGTCCGATGTCCTTGTTGTAGTCGATTTCAGTGGTATCACCTGGTGTGTACACTTCCTTTATTGGGATGCCAGAGCTTGAAAGAAGCTGTGCCTCTTTCTTGTTGGGGATTACCGCTGCCCCACGCTTAGCAGAAGTCTCATCAGGCACTTGCCCCATAGTTGAACCTCCCAAGATTGTCCTCTCTTCGGTTGATGTGGAGTTGTGGATTTCCCTCTCTGCCATGGTATATATCAGGCTGAGGCTGCCGGCGCAGGCCGGGGTCAACCAACCCGTCTGAGACCAGGACTTGTGTCAAGTTCAGAAGAGATGCGGGGGTTATCACTGCTACATACGATATCACCGACGTCAGACGACGTCAAAATCGGGGCAATGCAGGGTGGCCATAATTTGACCAGGCGCAGTAATATACCGGGCAGGAGGTCGTATGCCCCAGGGGGTCACTTGGACTTCGTTGTGCGGTCAGGTAAATGGACCGCGGTGAGGCTACCGTCGCAGATCTCGAGCTTGCGTCGCCGGCGGGGTAATGATGATTCAGAATCCCTGGGCTGATGCTATCCACAGAAAAGGAGGCAGAGATGTTGAAGGGTTGCGTAACGTCAAGGGCGTTCGAGAGACTATCGGGGACGGCCAGTACCCTGGTCAACCCCGAAATCCGGAAGTGGAAGGAAGAAGGCGGCAGGGTTGTGGGTTACTTCTGTTCGGCAATGCCCGTCGAGATAATCACCGCCGCCGGCTTTCTGCCGTTTAGAGTGAGAGCTACCGGCAGCACTGGGACGGAGCTATCAGACTCATATTTCAGCAGCATCAACTGCTCCTTTGCCCGTCATGCCTTCAACATGGCTCTCAGGGGCGAGTACGATTTCCTGGATGGTCTGGTCATCTTCAATAGCTGCGACCACGTCCGACGCCTCTATGACCACTGGATTCGTCAGATGAAGACGCCGTTCGTACAGATTCTGAGCTTGCCCAAGAAAGCAGAGGATGCGCAGGTGGACTGGTTCAGAGAAGAGCTGTCCATTCTTCGCGAGCGCATGGAGGATCATTTTCATGTTGAGATAACGGAAGAGAAGCTGAGAGAGGCGATAGCGTTGCACAACAGATCGCGGCGTGCGCTCAGATGCCTTTATGAGCTGCGCAAGGACCCAAGTCCGCCTGTCACCGGCGCCGAAGCGCTGGCTGTGACGGTCGCTGGCACAGCAACGCCGCAGAGCCTGTACAGCAGGCTGCTGGAGGAATTGTTGGAAGACTTGGCGGGGAAGGAAGGACACACCGGCTATCGGGCCAGGTTGATGATCGTCGGGGGGCTGCTGGACAACCCGGAGTATGTCAGCATCATCGAGGACCAGGGCGGTCTGGTCGTCGCGGATTCGCTGTGCTTTGGGTCGAGGAATTTCTGGACGGATGTGGATGAGAAGAGCGCTGACCCCCTGACTGCCCTGGCAAGGTACTACATCGCAGACCGGCCGTCGTGTGCCCGGATGTACGCGGAGTATCCCAGGAGAGTTGAATACATCAGGAGTATGATCAACGAGTTTCGCGTTGACGGGGTCATCTTCGAGCGGCTGCCGTTCTGCGAGACGTGGGGATTCGAGCAATACTCACTCAGTAATGACTTCAAGGAGTGGAATATACCTCTCCTGTGTATGGATCACGAATACGTCCTCGGCGGTCTGGGACAGATCAAGACAAGGGTTCAGGCATTTCTGGAGACATTGGGGAGGTAACCATGGATGCAAAGAAAGAGCGAAGTGTATCCAGACTCAGAGAGGAAATCGCTATGTTTGAGCCCATACTGGATGTGCTCAGGCTGGCGCCAGGCGAAATGGGCAACCTCCAGATCTTCATCATCGAGGACATTCTGAACAGCCACAGGAAGATAATCGAGTGCGTCGAGAACCAGGAGCCATTCCTGGCAAGCCAGTTCACCAACCCCGTAGAGATACTGACCGCCATGGACGTCCCCTGGTATTTTCATGTGGCACACCAATTCATGGCCGGTGGAACCGGTGGCAGTCCGCATACTGTGGAAGATCTCGAGGAGATGGACAAGATGGGCATACCATCTGACTGCTGCACCCTCCTCAAAATGCTCCTTTACTACCAGGCGGCAGGCCTGCTGCCGATCCCAACGGCCTATCTGGCACTGACCGAGCCCTGCGATGGCATTGCTGGGATGCACGCCGTGTTCATGAACCATCCCGACTGGCGGAGTGTGCCGGTTTTTGCTCCTGACCCCCCTTATCACAGCGATGAACGGGCCGTTGACTACTATGCCGGTGAAATGAGGAGGATGGTTGAGTTCGTTGAGAGACATACCGGCAGTGCACTGGACATGGGTCGCCTGAAGAGGGTGGTTGAGGAAACCAACAAGGGCTATGCCATGTGGATGGAATACAACGAGCTGCGCAGGTCGGTGCCCACGCCGCACAGCTACGTCATGCCCATGTCGTGCTTCTACTTGGTCAACGACATGGGAGCGGGAGATCCTGTAAGAAGAAGGTGGTATGAGGACATGGTGGCCAACGCTGAATCGCGGGTGCGTGAGAACAGGCCGGAGGTGGCAAACCAGAGAATCAGGTTGTTCTGGTATGACATTCAACCGATGTTCTTCAGTGAGCTGGTCCCCTGGTTGGAGCAGGAGTGGGGAGCAGTGATTGCCATGGACATGATCAGCTACTGCCCCTACGAACTGGTGGACACATCAACGGAGGACAGCATATTCAAGGGCCTCGCCAAGCGGGCTTTTTTGCACCCTCCCATGGTGCACCAGGCCCGCGGTCTGGCCGACAACGTCGTTCATGACATCACCCGAATTGTGAAAGACTACAAGATTGACTGCGTCGTTTTTCCTGGCCACATGGGCCATAAGGATATGGCGGCCAGCGCCAGCATCATGCGAGAGGTCTGCCGAGACCTCGGTGTTCCGTTTCTGCATATTGGCATGGACGTCTGCGACAAGCGGTNNGAAGCCTGCAGGCTGGTGGCGAGGCTCACAGAACACCCTGTGCTGCAGGTTGGGGACGCCTGGCAGACTTCTTTCCCTTGCATTGCTCAGGGCATCGATTATGACTTATAGTATTGGTTGTTGGTGACAATGCCTGCCATGCCATCAAACACGCGTAAGCAGCCTCACTTGTACGAAGCTAACGCCTGCATCTTTCTGAGACGCGTCTCAGAAAAGTATGGGCGCAAGCTAAACCTGGCAGGTATTCCTGGTGATGAATGGCAAATCCTGAGCCGCCGGGGGTTTGACCTGCTCTGGCTGATNNGCCATTGACCCATCTCTGGGCAAGGAGAGGGATCTCACTGGGCTGAGAACTATGCTGAATCGTCATGGCCTTGGCCTTGTTCTGGACTTTGTCCCCAACCATGTGGCCCTGGATCACCCTTGGGTATCGGGGCACCCCGATCGTTTCGTTGCAGGAAGGGAAGCCGCTCTGGCTGCCCATCCTGAGTGGTTCTTCACACTTGGTGAAAGCGACAAAAGCATCCATCTCGCCCATGGCAGAGATCCGAACTTCCTACCGTGGACAGACACGGCGCAGGTCAACTTCTTTTCATCTGAACTCAGGCAAGCCCTTGTTCATGAACTGCTTCGAATTGCCAGGATGGCGGACGGCGTGCGTTGTGACATGGCCATGCTTGCCCTCAATAGCGTTTTTGAGCAGTCGTGGGGAGACGTGTTAAGAGATTGCCCCAGACCTGCGACGGAGTTCTGGCCCGATGCTATTGAAATCGTGAAGAGGCAGCACCCAGGCTTCATATTCATAGCCGAGGCATACTGGGGACTGGAGTCAGCGCTGCAGGAAATGGGTTTCGATTTCACATATGACAAGACTTTCTGCGATCGGCTGCGCTTTTCTACCCCTGCGGACATTCGCAGCCATCTTGGCGACACGGGTACAAAGCACAGTAGAACCGTCCGTTTCATCGAAAACCACGACGAACCCCGGGCCATGGCTGTTCTGGGTCGGGATCGCTCTGTCGCAGCTGCCACTATCCTGACAACTGTGCCCGGCCTTCGATTGTTTCATGATGGCCAGATTGAAGGTCACCGTATACATCTGCCTGTCCAGCTTGTGAGGGAACCGGAGGAGGCGCCTGATCCAGAATTGGTCCGCTCGTATGATAAGCTACTCGAGATCAGCAACGAATCGGTCTTTCACGAAGGGGAATGGGATCTCCTGCCTGTGACTGAAGCATGGCAGGGAAACTTCAGCCATCACAATCTATTGGCTTGGGCGTGGCGCTCCCCGACGCATTTGATGGCCGTTGTTGTGAACTACTCGCCCGAGCGATCTCAGGGGAGACTCAAGCTGCCTCTGGATCTGAATGGCATGGACAGCATTGCCCTGCAGGACGAAATCAGCGAAATGACCTATTTGCGCGATGCCGATGAGTTACGCGACCCTGGGCTATACGTAGACCTTGGGCCCTGGCGCGCCCACATTCTTAATGCGAGGATCGGCCACCCCCTGGCATCGGCATAGCTTCCAGGATTCTGCCGTCTGGCACTTGCCTCGCATGTCTCTGAACCACATCGTCCCTGCGACAGGTCAACTAGTTGGCAAATAGCTCTGTTGTTGTCCAGCGAAAATGTC
>JAFNFZ010000101.1:15041-15783 GCA_017885485.1 Chloroflexota bacterium | reverse complement strand
GCACCAAAGAGGGCGTGTTCACCGACATGCTGAGTGCCATGACCGAGGCGGAGGACGACGACGAGGTCAAAGTGATAGTGATCAAAGGTGCCGGCAAGCATTTCTGTGCCGGAGAGGATCTATCGCAGGCCGGCTTCGTCTACGGTTTCGGGACAGGCAAGGATGGGGAGCGCCGCCCCAGTGAGCGGATAAGGCTGAAGTACGACAAGAAGTTCATGCAGGATTGGTGCAGGATTCTGTATTGCCCGAAGATCACCATCGGTCAAGGGCATGGGTACTGTCTGGGTGCGGGCACCATGATACTCCATTTCTGTGACTTCGCCATAGTGACTGAAGACGCCGAACTGGGTTTCATTGAAGAAAGGATCGGCACTGTGGGGAGCGCCAATCCCTTTGTGCCGTCGCTGATTCTCACTGTGGGTTTCAAGAGGGCCAGAGACCTGATCTTCACAGGCAGGAGATTCTCGGGCAAGGAAGCGGCAGACATGAATCTGGTGACCAAGGCTGTCCCCGCCAGGCTGCTGAAGCGGGAAGTGGGAGAACTGGCAGAAGACTTAGCCAAACTGCCCAAGGATGGGATTGGCATAGGTAAGGCTACCATGGAACTGTGGTTGAACATAATGGGAATGCATACCGCGAGCGTTAGTGCTGCCTATTTCTCCCACACTCTGTTCACCAATCTGCGCTGGGAACCGGAAGAATACAGCTTCTTCAAGGAGCGCCGAAACCAGGGCCTCAAGGA
>JAFNFZ010000101.1:0-14969 GCA_017885485.1 Chloroflexota bacterium | reverse complement strand
CTGGATGAGCAGACCACTTGAGGGCATAAGACTCCTAGAGTGGGCGTCATTCATAAATGGGCCGGGCGCCGGCTACATGCTGGGTGACCTCGGTGCAGAAGTGGTGAAGATCGAGCAGCCTGGTGTCGGTGACCCAGCCCGAGGCTCCCAAAGACTCTGGGATCGCCAAATGATGCTGCCTCACGGGCTGAACCTGGTTTTCGAGACATTCAATCGCAACAAGAGAGGTGTTGCCCTCGACATAACCAAGGGCAAGGGACTGGAAGTATTCTACGCCCTGGTGAAAAGATCCGACGTTTTCTACACCAACTACCGCGAAGGCCTGAGGAAAAGACTGGGGTTGGACTACCAGACTCTCTGCGAACACAATCCTCAGATCATATATGTTGAGGCCTCTGGATACGGTCCAAAGGGCGCCGATGCAGGGAAGAGGGCCTTCGATGTGCTGGTGCAGGCCCGTTCCGGGCTGATGATGGCCTGTGGAGATCGAGACAGTTCTGAGCCACATGAAATAGTGGGAGCTGTGGTAGACCAGCTGTCAGCTACAATGACCGCTTATGCCATATTGGCCGGCCTTCTGGCCAAAGAGCGAACGGGGATCGGCCAGGAGATCAGCGTCTCCATGCTCGGTTCAGCGATACACCTTCAAGCGCTCAATATTCAGACATCGCTCTGGCGGGGACGTCAGCAGCCCAGACATTCCCGAACCAGATCCGGGAATGCTTTCACCAACAGCTACCAATGCGCGGATGGCAAGTGGATAGAGCTTTCGGACATGCAGTACGACAGATTCTGGGATAATGTAAGAGAAACACTTGGCCTGCCAGAGAAAGAGGTGCAGGAACTGTTTGCCACGCCGGAGATGAGGAGAGAGAACAACAAGGAGTTCATAAAGCTCCTGGATTCGGTCTTCGCCCGGAAAGCTCGACAAGAATGGGTTGAGGCTTTCAGAGAGAAGGCCCAGTTTGCCTGGGATATTGTCAATTCTGTCTCGGACGCTGGGCAGGACCCTCAAGTCTTGGCGAATGACTACGTGACGGATTTCCACCATCCCGTGTTGGGCGATGTGAAGGTTCCGGGCATGCCTTTCAGTCTGAGTAAGATGGAGACAAGCCCCAGGACGAAAGCGCCGGAATTGGGAGAGCATACAGAGGAGGTTCTTCTGGAACTTGGGTATGGATGGGATGACATAGTCCAAATGAAAGACGAAGGGGTGATCTGAGGCCAGATTGACACCCCTGGGCAGCACACACGACACTAACTGATGATTGGAACTGACAGGAGGCAAGGACGATGGTAGGAATCGTTTCGTACGGGGCATATGTGCCTCGTTACCGTCTCACTCGGAAAACGGTGTCGGCAGCCATGGGATGGTTCAGCGCCAGCGGTATTCCCGGTGAGAAGGCCATCGCCAACTATGATGAAGATTCAGTCACCATGGCTGTTGCTGCGGGGACCGACTGCCTTGCCGGGTTGAGAAGGGAGGCAGTGGAGGCTTTGTACCTTGCTACGATTACGCCTCCCTATAGAGAAAGACAGGATGCCGGAATAGCGGCCGCCGCTTTGGATCTTGGCTCCGACATCAGAACGGCTGATTTTGCTGATTCGTCCAAGGCAGGGACTGCAGCCCTGATTGCGGGTTGCGACGCTGTCAAGGCGGGATCAGCCAAGAGAGTGATTGTCTGCGCTTCCGATTGCCGTGTGGCCAAGCCAGGCAGCTTCGAAGAGGGCAACTACGGGGACGGTGCCGCGGCTTTCCTGCTCGGAGATAGCGGAGTCATTGCCAGCCTGGGTGGTTCCTATTCCGTCACCCGTGACTTCATGGATCGATGGAGGGCAGAAGAGGACAGTTTCGCTCACAGCTCTGAAGACAGGTGGATCCGCGATGAGGGTTACACCAAGTTCATTGCTCAGGCGATCTCGGGCCTGCTGAAGAAATACGGTTTGAGCGCCAAGGACTTCGCCAAGGTAGTGTATCCCTGTCTGTACGTTAGGGAGCATGCCGCCATCGGCAAGAGCCTCGGCTTCAAACCCGACCAGATACAGCAGGAACTGCTGACCACGGTAGGTGATTCAGGAGCTGCCCATCCCCTGATGATGCTCGTTGCTGCATTACAGGAGGCCAAGCCGGGAGACAGGATACTAGTTGCCAGCTACGGGAATGGCAGTGACGCCGTATTCTGCGAGGTCACAAGTGAGATTGTCAACCTTGGCGAGAGACGCGGTGTGAAGAAGCATCTCGCCTCGAAGAAAGACCTGCCCAGCTACGAGAGATATCTCGCACTTCGCAATGTTCTCCCCACCGAGAAAGGCCTTCGCGGTGAGCCCGGGCCTACACAGGTCACGCTGATGTGGAGGGACCGGAAGGTGATTCTGGCACTATACGGTTCGAAGTGCCGGCGATGCGGTACACCCCAGTACCCCGACCAGCGGATTTGCGTCAACCCGGACTGCGGAGCTCTTGATGAAATGGATGAATACCGCTTCGCCGACAAGAGCGGCCGCCTGTTTAGCTACACCAGCGATAGCCTGGCTTTCAGTGTCAGCCCTCCCGAGATGTACGGAGTCATAGACTTCGAGGGTGGGGGGAGGTATCTGCTGGATATCACCGACGCAGAAGCGGAGTCGCTCAGAATAGATATGCCCCTGGAAATGACCTTCCGCAGGCGCTATTGGGACGAAGGACATGGTATCCATGGCTACTTCTGGAAAGCCAAGCCGACATTGGCGTGATCGCTCAAGCCGAACAGGGGGTCCGAGATGACGAAGCATGTTGGAGACGCCCAGTCACCTGAGTCTGCCGCCAAACTCAATGCCAGTCAGAGACTGTTATGGCGCATAATAGCCAGAATGGTGAAGGTGATTGACGATAAGTACGGTGATGAGGGACTGCAGACGATCTACGAAGGGTTGAGGGACTGGGACTTCTGGCAGGTCCCGGTGAGGAAAGCAGGCCTGGTCGCCGGTGAGGCAAGTCTCGAGGACACACTGCACAAGGTGCTGCAAGCAGGGGATGAACTCCTCTTCACCATGGAGCAGCGTCCGGTGATCGAGAAGGTGGGAAAGAACAAGTATCTATACAAGGTGCGCCACTGTAATGTCGCTGACGTAATTGGCAGAGAGTGCTGGAAGGCGTGCCCGATCGTGTCCAGGGCTTTGGAAGAGGGTGCAGCAAAGGCAGCAAATCCACGCATAAAGTTGACCGGCGACAAGTTCTTGGTTACAGGAGCCGACGGCTGTTATTCGTACTACGAATTGACCGAATCTCCCGAGTGACGGCAGATCAGCCGCTCGAACGCCTGAGAAGAGGGGGAAGACTATGGCACACGATGTAGTTGTAATAGGTGGAGGGCACAACGGGCTCATAGTTGCGGCCTACCTTGCCAAAGCCGGGCTTGATGTCTGTGTGGTAGAGGCGTCCGATATCGTTGGTGGTGCTGCCGCCAGTCGACAACTGACTCTGCCAGGATTCATACACGATCCCGGGGCCACCGTCCACATGACCATGCAGGCTAATCCGATGATCCACCGGGATGAACTAGGCCTGCGATCGAAGTATGGACTCAAGTACATAGCTCCCGACCCACAACTGGCCATTGTCTTCCCTGATGATAGTGCACTTATCTTCTATCGCGACCTGGAGAAAACCTGTCAGTCCATAGCGCAGTTCTCCCAGAAAGATGCTGAGATGTACCGGAAATTCGTCGGCGGCGCGGGGCAACTTCTCAAAGCAGGAGGTGTAGCCACCTTTTCGCCGGCAGCGCCCTTCGGCCGGCTGGTATCTCTGATGGATCAGAGCGACATGGGTCGCGAGTATCTCAGGGTGATCCTGTCCAGCACTACCGACCTTGCCAAGGAGTGGTTCGAGAGCGAGCAGATGCGGATAGCCTTGAACAGATGGGCGTCTGAGGTTATGTTCGGCCCTCAAGAGCTTGGAACGGGATACTACATGTTCGGCCTTCCCCATTTCCACGCTTGGGGAATTGCCTGGCCGGAAGGCGGCTCAGGGGCACTAACGGACAAGCTGGCCGCTTGCATAAAAGACAGCGGAGGCACTGTCAAGGTGTCCAGTCCTGTCAAGGCGGTCAAAGTATCCGGTGGTGAGGTGAAGGGGGTCATACTGGAGAGTGGTGAGGAAATCACTGCGAAGAAGGCGGTGGTCAGCAACGTGAATGTCAAGCAGCTCTTCCTCAATTTCATGAAGGCCACGGATCTCCCAGAGGGTTTCCAGGACAAGGTGAGACGTATTCGGCACAGTCCATTCTCTGCCATTAACCAGTCCCTGGCGCTCAAGGAGGCTCCGAAGTACAAAGTGGGCGGAGACGTCGATCGTGCGGTCATGGTCGAGCTGACCCCGGGCAACATGGATGACTTCCTCCGCCTCTTCGACCAGTACAAATACGGAATCCCCAACACAGCAATGCCCCTGTTGATCGTAGCCACCCATTGTGATCCCACCCGTGCTCCCGCCGGGAGACACACCCTCTATCTATATCACTATGAGCCGTACAACCTGAAGCCAGGCGGTGCGTCCAGGTGGGATGAGATCAAGATGGAGATAGCTGATGGCATTCTGGATACGGTAAGACAGCGGACTACGAATATGGGGTCGGACAACATTCTGGGCAGGCACGTAATGAGCCCGCTCGATCTTGAAAGATACAACCCCGCCATGATTGAGGGAGATGTAATGCATATCGGGGTGTATCTGTCTCAATTCCTCACCAACAGGCCTCTGCCTGGTTGGGGCCAGTACAGAACGCCGGTCAACAAGCTCTACATGTGCGGAGCCAGCACCCATCCCGGCGGTGGAGTATCCGGTGGTGGCAGAGCAGTGGCGCAGGTCATCATGGAAGATATGGGCATCGACTTCAGAAAGGTAGTTGGGAAATAGCGGCGGTGCTGCGAAGCACTGACAGGGTAGTATCAGGCTGATGTCTTGAGGTAGCCGCAATGAAGCCCGGTGTAAGAGTAGTGGGTGAAGACGGTGAGGTCATAGCAGAGTTCTATGCCATTGAGCGCAAGGACAACAAGTTGATTGTGGACGGCAAGGCTCTGGGTGTCATGCGTATGGACATGATTTTCACGTCGGAGGAACTGCTGAGAGGCGCCAGGATTCTCTTCTCTTGGGGAGTGCTCTCATATGTTGTGCTCATACCATATTTCATCCTGAGGACGGTCTTTCGCCGGTGTTTCAGAGTGTCACCAAAAGGGACAGAGGAAGAGAAGGGAGAAGGCCTGCGATAAGACCTGTTCGGTCCGTGGGAAAGCGAGTCTGCAGACATAGGAGCGAAGGATGGTGCTTAAGGAGTTCGGCTTAGAGGGCAAATCGGCAATAGTCACCGGAGGGGGTCGCGGAATCGGCAAGACTATTGCTCTGACACTTGCCGAGGCCGGTGCAGATGTGGCAGTGGTGGCACGAAGCTCCAAGGAAATCGAGGAGACTGCCCNNTTGATAAAACCTATTCTGCCTGACCCCGGCCAGAGAGTGGTTGGCGCAGACAGTGCAACTGACCTCACCACTCCGATGGGTGAGGAGGAGTGGCGAAGAGTGATCGATGTGAACCTGACCGCCCTTTTCCTCTGTACCAGAGCCGTTGGGACACACATGATGCAGCGGAAGAAAGGGAAGATCATCAATGTCACTTCAGGCTACGCTGCCAAGGTTGCTCCCCACAGGGGGCCCTATGCCGCCAGCAAGGCAGCAGTAGCCATGTTCACCAAGACGATGGCTCTTGAATGGTCCAGGTACAACATCAATGTTAATGCCATTGGCCCGGGGCTCATCCGCACCGACCAATCAGAAGGATTCTTCCAGGATGAGACCCTCCTGCAGGCGGCTATCAAGAGCTTGCCTTTGAGACGAGTGGGTGAGGCCAGGGATATCGGTCTTCTGGCTGTCTATTTGGCTTCGGATGCCTCCAACAACATGACCGGACAGAACATCTATCTGGATCAGGGACTGTCGATCTCCTAGGAGGAGCGCTATCTGAAGGCACTTCTTGTATCGCACAGAGAGAACTAAGAACGGAAAGGCGAACACGGAGGCGAAATGGCTGAAGGCATAAGAGACAAAGTTGCCATAATCGGTATGGGCTGCACCAGGTTCGGGGAGCTCTGGGATAAGAGTCCTGAAGACCTTATGGTCGATGCATTCACCGAAGCGATTCAGGATGCCGGCATTGAGAAGAAGGACATTCAGGCAGNNGCTGTACCCCTGTCCACTGCACTGAAACTCCCATTCATTGCTGCAACCAAGGTGGAAAACATGTGTGCCAGTGGGTCCGAGGCACTGAGAGCAGCAGCTTATGGAGTCGCCTCAGGCGCCTATGACATAGCTCTGGCGCTAGGCGTGGAGAAACTGAAGGACACCGGCTACGGCGGCTTGCCCGAATTTTCCCATGTGATGGCTGTAGGGACGAAGCTGAGAGTCATCCTGGCCAACAATACGACCCCCGGAATGTTCGCCATGATGGCCACCAGGTACTTCTCCCAATACAAACTCAGTCCTGAAGATGGCAAAAGAACCCTGGCCAAGATTTCAGTGAAGAGCCACCACAACGGAGCTTTGTGTGAGAAGGCGCACCTGCGGCGAGAGGTGACCGTTGAGCAGGTAATGTCAGCCCCCATTATCGCGTGGCCCTTGGGTCTCTTTGACTGCTGCGGTGTAAGTGACGGAGCCGCCGCTGCTATCGTGACGCGAGCGGACCTGGCCAAGAATTTCAGAGCTGATCCCGTGTTCATCAAGTCCTCTCAGATCGCGGCAAGCTCCGGCGAGGAACTGATGTACAACAAGTATGACCTTATCCATGTTGAGTCAACCTGTCGCGCAGCTCCCAAGGCCTACCAGGAGGCAGGCATAAAGAATCCGCGTGAGGAAATCAGCATGATGGAGGTTCATGACTGCTTCTCGATTACGGAGTTGGTCACGTACGAGGACCTGGGTATCTCACCCAGAGGCCGCGCCAAGGAGGACATCGACGCCGGCTTCTTTGAGTTGGGGGGGCAGATCCCCTGTCAGCCGGACGGCGGGCTGAAATGCTTCGGGCATCCAATCGGTGCGTCCGGACTTAGAATGATGTACGAGATGTACAAGCAACTCCAGGGCAAAGCAGGCGCCAGGCAGGTCAAGAATCCCAAGTTCGGACTGACGCACAATCTCGGGGGGGTCCCCGTCAGAAACGTGGTCAGTATCATCATAGTCGGCCGCTAGGCGCACGGCGTGATGATGCAGGAACCGCGAGGCTAAGCTACAGCAGAGTCGCCGCAGACCGTGAGAGCTTTGTACGGAGTACACTCCTCCGTCTGCAACGAAATCGAGGATGACTACGATTACTGAGGCTGGGGGTGAAATGACTACAAAAGAGAGGGTATTGGCCCAAAACAAAGTCGGCAAGCTGACGGAGATCGGCCGGTTCATCAGGGACGGTGACAGCGTGGCGATTGGGGGAGCGTGGCTGAGCAGTCACCCAATGGCAGTGGTGCGTCAGATAATCCGCTCGGGAATAAGGAACCTACATGTCATGACCATTCTGGGCAGCGTTGATATTGACATGTTGGTTGGAGCCGGCTGCGTGGGAAAGGTGACGTTTTCGTTTGTCAGTATGGAAGCCTACGGATTGGCACCGAATTTTCGGCGGGCCGTCGAGAAGGGCGGTCTCAAGTACGATGAGATCAGCGGCCTGGCCATAATCATCGGGTTTGAAGCAACAGGGAGAGGAGTACCATTTTTGCCTTACCGCGGGCCTTTTGGATCTGACTACCTGAAGCAAAGGCCGGAGTTCTACAAGCAGATAACCTGCCCGTTCACGGGGGAGGAGATGATGGCCGTTCCTGCCATTAAACCCGACGTGGCCATAATCCATGCCCAGCGCGCTGACCCGGCCGGGAATATCCAGATTGAGGGTACTGCCGGCTCTGACCTCGAGCTGGCTAAGGCGGCAAAACGGGTCATCGTGACAGTAGAGGAGATAGTGCCGACGGATGTAATCAGGGAGAATCCCTTCAAAACGAAGATACCCAGGTTCTACGTCGATATGGTAATAGAGCAACCCTTCGGGGCTCACCCGACTTCGCTGGTTCCCACCTACGTTGCAGATCCATGGCACATGATGACATACATGGATATGGCGGCGACCCCGGATAGCTTCAGAAACTACCTGCATCAATACGTGATGAAATCGGAAGACGACTACCTTGAGGCAGCAGGCGGCTTGAAGCAGATGAATCTGCTGAAGAAGCTGGCACGGGAGGTGAAGTCACTATGAGCAAGTATTCCGAAGACTACACACCGGCGGAGATGGTCTGCGTGGCTGTTGCCAGGGAGATTGAGGATGGAGACATCCTCATTCTGGGATCCTTCACCCCTCTGGCCTTTGTGAGCTACATACTGGCGAAGGTAACTCACGCCCCCAATATCATGTATATGGCTTATTCATCAGTGGATGCTTTGCCTTTTCAGCTGACCTTCGCAACCTATGAGGCAGCGGCCACCAAGGGAGGCGTTGCCCGCTGGAACATGACCGAATGCATACATTCCCTTTATCTGGGTGTGGGGGTGGACGTTGAGCCCATTTCGAGCATTCAAGCAGATGGATATGGAAACATCAACATATCAGTGGTGGGTGACTACCAGAAGCCCATGCTGCGAGGACCTGGGGGAGCCGGAGCCCCCGAGGTAGTCAAGATGCATCGCAAGATGCTGGCATACTTCGCCAATCACAACAAGAGGACTCTGGTGCCCAAGGTCGATTTCGTTACCGGCACGAGGTGGAAGATTAGCAGTCAGGAACGCCTCAAGGCCGGCCTGAGACCAGGTCCTATTAAGCTGATCACCAATCTGGCGGTTCTGGTTAAAGAGGAGGAAGGCAGGCCCTTCAGGTTGGCCTCAGTACATCCTGGTGTGGCCGTGAAGGATGTGGTAGACAACACGGGCTTTGAACTGGACACTTCTGGCGACGTGCCGGAGACCGAGAGGCCTACAAAGGAGCAGATTCGCATTCTGAGGGAGCAGGTTGACCCCTACGGGATGGTAGCTTTTGATTTCATCCCCGGGAAGGAAAGACCAGCCTACCTGAAGAGTATTCTGGAGAAGGAACTCCAGGCACTTGGCTATTGATTGGGTGTGAAGGAAGGGGCAAGCAGATGGGGTACGAGACCATAAAGGTGGAGAAGGAAGACAAGGTAGCGACCATCATCTTCAATCGGATGGAGAAGAAGAACGCAGCGAACCATCAGGTGTTCAAAGAGTTGGATGCGGCCCTTACCGATATCGAGGAAGATGTCGATATCAGGGTAGTCGTATTGACAGGTCAGGATGACGTTTTCTCCGCAGGGGCTGATGTTGCAGGCTTCGACTTTCAGAAGGTGAGCGCCGGGATGTATTTCATGGAACTGGTCGCCAAGACCTTCAATCACTTTGAATACATGCCGAAACCTGTGGTCATGGCGGTCAATGGTATTGCCTACGGATTCGGCACGGGAATCACGCTGACAGGTGACATTGTCATTGCCTCAGACCGGGCAAAGTTCAGCATAAGGGAAATCAACCACGGGGCCATTCCCATCGAGACACTGACTCGGGGCATGGAGATAATGGGCAAGCACCGCATTGCCTACCTGTCGCTGATGGCAAACGATATCACCGCCGAAGAAGCCAAAGCTATTGGGCTGGTGAACACTGTTGTTCCTCATGATCGGTTGAAGGAAGAGGTGGCGAGGGTGTGTGACAAACTGAAGAATGGCGCACCCTTTGCACAGGCCGCCATAAAACGAATACTGAATCGTAGATCTCACGAAGACTGGGACTTTGCATTGGGGATAATGCCGGCAGTCTTCGCCACCGAGGACGTCGCGGAAGCCAGAAAGGCATTCGTGGAGAAGCGAAAGCCCAACTTCACGGGCAAATAGAATGCCTCTTCGGTATGGATTGCCGGCAGGTGGAAACACTGGAGGAGGGCCGGTTGATCCCATGAGAGATCAGTCTGATAGTGAGAAGGAGGGCATTCATGGACATCAAGAAAGTATGTGTGGTAGGGGCGGGCACAATGGGCAGCGGCATAGCGCAGGTGGTGGCCCAGTCGGGCTACGAAGTTGCCATGCTTGACATTAGGCAAGAACTCATTGATCGAGGCATGGGTGGCATCAGCAATAGCCTGGGCAGAATGGTCAAGAAGGGCACAATACAACAGGCGGACGCAGACCAGATCCTGGCCCGGGTGAAGGGAACGACAGACATGAAGGAGGCAGCTAAGGCTGCCGACTATGTGATCGAGGCAGTATTTGAGCGGGCTGATGTGAAACAGCCTGTGCTCAGACAGCTGGAGGAGATATGTCCTGAGAGGACGATCATTGCCAGCAATACATCCTCAATACCCATAAGTCTGCTTTCATCAGCAACCAAGCGGCCAGACAAATTCATAGGTATGCATTTCTTCAATCCAGTAGCCATGATGCGACTGATAGAGGTGGTCAAATCGCTGCTCACTTCTGATGAGACTGTACGCATCAGCGTCGATTTCGGCAAATCCCTGGGCAAGGAGCCTGTTGTGGTCAAGGACTCACCGGGATTTGTGGCTAACAGGATAATCAATGCAGCCGGAAACGAGGCACTCAAGATACTGCAGGAGGACCTGGCAGATGTTGAGGACATAGACAAGATCTGCAAACTGGCGTTCAACTGGCCTATCGGCCTATTTGAGATGATCGATCTGGCCGGCGCTGACGTTGTTCTCGATATGGCTGACTCCATATACCAACAGACAGGATGGGAGAGATACAAGGCAGCTCCGATATTGAGAAGGATAGTGGAGTCTGGCTATGTGGGGAGGAAGGTCGGCAAGGGATTCTACACCATGTTCACTAAGGGCTGACTCTTGGTAAGGGGGTGTGAGATGTCACAGAAGGAATATCAGTTGATCATATATGAGAAGAAAGGCAGGGCTGCCGCCATAACCATTAACCGGCCCAAGCTGATGAATGCGCTGAACACCACAGTGGCAAATGAAATGAGCGATGCCCTTGTCGATGCAGAAGCTGACGACAACATTCGGGTCATCGTCATCACTGGTGCCGGAGACCGGGCTTTCTGCGCCGGCGCAGACATTGGCGAATTGGCGGTGTTGAGTGGAGTACAGGCGCGTGATTTCTCACTCCGTGCGCAGTCGCTGACGACTCTCATCGAGAGAATCCGCAAGCCTGTGGTGGCCAAGATAAACGGACTCTGTCTTGGTGGAGGGAATGAAGTGGCTATGTCCTGCGACTTCAGGATTGCCTCTGACAAGGCGGCCTTTGGGCAACCGGAGATAAACTTGGGCATTATTCCCGGTATGGGGGGTACCCAGAGGCTGACAAGGTTGATGGGCAAAACCAAGGCTGTCGAAATGAATATGCTGGGGGAGATGATCCCCGCTGCCGAAGCTCATAGGCTTGGATTGGTGAACAAGGTTGTTCCAGCCGAAGAACTGGATAAGGCGGTGGACGGGCTAGTAGAAAGGCTTGTTTCAAAAGGCCCCATCGCACTGGGATTGGTGAAACTGGCAGTGAACAATGGAATGGACATGGATATCAACCGGGCGCTGTATTACGAGGCAGAGTGTTTCGGTGCTGCATGCGGCACGGAAGATGCGAAAGAGGGCACGAAAGCCTTTATCGAAAAACGAAGACCTGAATTCAAGGGCAGATAGCCGTGGCTACTTGAGGCACTGCACGCGGTAGAAAGAAGGCAAAAGCCATGGATTTTGAGCTCAGCGAAGCTCACAAAATGCTGGCGGAGTCGGTCTACGATTTCATGTTACGGGAGATCGGCCCTATTGCTGAGCAGATCGATAGGGAAGACAGGCTGCCGGACTGGGTGTGGAAGAAGCTGGGCGACCTCGGCTGGATGGGGGTTACCGTTCCAGAGGAATACGGCGGCTCGGGCATGGACTATCTGGCACAGTGCGTTTGCCTGGAACAGATGAGCCGAATCTGCCCGGCGCTGAGTCTGTCGTGTCACGCCCACTCAAATCTCTGCTGTGACAACCTGTACCGGAATGGGGATGAAGAGCAGCGACAGCAATATCTGCCGCCATTGTGCAGGGGTGAGAAGCTAGGAGCTCTCGCGTTAACAGAGCCCGATGCTGGCTCTGATGCAGTAGGTATTCAAATGAGGGCGAAACGGCATGGCAAGTACTACCTTCTGAGTGGCATCAAGACCTTCATCACTAACGGGACTGTTGCCGGCGCTATGATCGTTTATGCCAAGACTGAGCCTGAGAAAGGGGCAAAAGGCATCACCGCCTTCATTGTGGAGCCTGGGTATCAGGGTACATTCGCCGCCAGGCATCTGGACAAGATGGGAGAGAGGGGCTCGCCGACCGGTGAGCTGATATTCGACGAATACCGTGTCCCTGAGGAGAACATCCTGGGCGGGTTGAACCAAGGTGTGAGCGTTATGATGAGTGGTCTGGATATGGAAAGGGTAGCGGGGACAGGCTGGACACTGGGAATGGCGGAGAGGGCGCTAGAGTTATCACTGAAGTACGCCAAGGAGAGGGTGCAGTTCGGACAGCCCATCGGCCAGTTTCAACTGATCCAGGAGAAGCTGGTTGACATGTACGTTGGGATAGAGTCGGCGAGACTGCTGATGTACAAGGCAGCTACCATGGCGGAGAGGGCCCACAGAGGGGGTAAGGGTTCCGAGATCAACAAGCTGGCGGCCGCTGCCCTTCTACTGGCAGGGCAAGTGTCTACCCAGGCCGTGCTGCATGCCGTTCAGATCCATGGAGGGTACAGCTATATGATGGACTATCCGGTGAACCGCCTGCTGAGGGACGTGAAGTTGGGAGAGATCGGTGCCGGCACATCCGAAATACGGAAGATAATAATCGCGCGTGAGTTGCTGAGAGAGTGATCAGGGGGAAGGCAGTTTCTACCAGGAACAGGATGCCCGCGGAGAGATGATACTGTGGCACAGATGAGGCATTTCGAGGATTTCCAGGTCGGCGACAAGATCGTTACCCGGGGAAGAACTATCACAGAGGCTGATATCGTCATGTTTTCGGCTGTCAGCGGAGACTGGCACCCACTCCACACGAATGTGGAGTACGCCAAGCAGGGGCCATTCAAGGAAAGGATTGCGCACGGTTTTCTGGTCTTGTCCATCGCGTCGGGCTTGCTCCCTCTCTCTGAAATCGACATTATGGCGTTCTACGGAATCGAGAAACTGAGGTTTGTTGCTCCGGTGAAGTTGCTCGACACCATTCACGTGGAATTCGAGGTGGTAGAGAAACGGGAGAAGGATGAACGTGGCGGGGTGGTCACTTTCCGGCAGACTGTCAGGAATCAGAGGCAGGAGGAAGTGGTGGTGGGCACCATGCGGAGTCTCATAGCGAAGCGCAAGCAATGAGAGTCGCGGCGGAGCGGTGGCTCTGCCTGAGGTGTCCTGAGTTGGCGGTGTACTGTTCTGGGTATGTTTGTCCGTGAGTTCCTGTGACTACTGCAGCTCGTCAGACTACTTCTGGAGGATGGAATGGAGAATGAGACAGTCCTGGAGGTTAGGGAAAGGGACGGCCTGCTGATCCACCAGGGGGTAATCCGTGTCCCCTACACTTGGGCAGCAGGTGCGGTGGCAAGCAAGTTCTACACCGGCCTGCGCGATAGGAAGATCTATGGAGTTCGCTGCCCTAGATGCCGGCATGTCCTGGTTCCTCCCAAAAAGACGTGTCACCGGTGCTTCAGCCATTTGAGTGAGTGGGTGGAGGTAAGCCACGAGGGCACTCTGCAGACGTTCACCGTTGTGCATTACCATGAGCCGGAGTTGCATCCGCTCAAGGCACCTTTCGCCTACGGCATCATCAGACTGGATGGCGCCGACACAGGCATGACCCATCTCATAGGAGAGGCAACCCTGAAAGCTCTGAAGGAAGGCATGAAGATGAAGGCAGTCTTCAAGGAGAAACCGGAGGGCAACTATCTGGACATCCAGTACTTCAAGCCTGTCAAAGGGGCAAAGTAGGCCATGGAAAGAGTAGCTGTAGTTGGCGTCGGGCAAACCAAGTACGAAAGAGGGAAAACGAAGAACTTTGCCGAGCTAGTCTATGAAGCGACACGGAAGGCGCTAGACGACGCAGGCATGGAACTGAGTGATATCGACAATGTTGTTACCACCACCAATGACTTCTTTGACGGGCGGACTATCGCCTGCATGGCGGTGGCGGAGGCAGCGGGGTCCTACGGCCGGGACGCCACCAATGTAGAGGGCGATGGAACCCTCAGTGCCTTCTACGGCCTGATGAGGACACTTTCAGGCGTATACGGTACTACCATGGTGACCACCCACTGCAAGGTCTCCGAGGGGTCTCCGAGAAAGATCTTCAACCAAGCTTTCGACCCCATCTACGACAGGCTCCTGGGAATGGATGCCATTTCTTCTTGTGCGCTGCAGGCCAGGGCATACATGCATCGATTTGGAGTTACCGAGGAGCAGTGCGCCAAGGTCTCGGTCAAGAACCACAGGAATGCCAGGAACAACCCGTATGCCCACGTTCCTCTGGACATCACGGTAGCTGATGTTATGAAATCCCCGATGCTGGCAGAGCCTATCAAGCGGCTCGATACCTCACCTATCTCCGATGGCGCTTGCGCTATTGTCCTGGCCACTGAGGAAAGGGCCCAAAAAATCGCCAAGAAACCGGTCTGGGTCAGAGGCGTGGCGCACTGCACGGATGCTTACCGTCTGGGGGAGAGGGACTTGACCTACTCACAGCCACTGGAAGCGGCAGCCAAGAAGGCCTACCGGATGGCTGGAATAGGCGATCCTTCACGGGAGATCGATGTCGCTGAAGTCTACGATGCCTTCTCATACATGGAGCTCATGTGGTATGAGGGTTTGGGGTTCTGCGGTCAGGGCGGAGGGGGAACGATGATTGACAGCGGCGTGACCCAGATGGGAGGCAAATTGCCCGTCAATCCTTCCGGAGGAGTCCTCT
>JAFNFZ010000100.1:1750-5138 GCA_017885485.1 Chloroflexota bacterium | reverse complement strand
ACAATATTGACAGGTGCTTCCCGTACGTATTCCTGATCCAGGGCCGCACTGGCCAGTTGAATCAGGACGTCCCCTTCCACAGTGCGCTCCAGTTCGTGTGATTGCGCTTTGTATTGATGGACACCTTCCCTCGTTACGAGGTAGATCTCCAGAGGGTACAGTGCTCCGGCCGATGGAGCAGTGCGAAGGCCTCTATGCGTCATGCCCTGGGCCGCCCACAGGAGCTGCGAGATCTGCTCTTGGCTAAGTGCCCTGCGTACAAAACTCCGCTTGGACCTTCTCTCCTGCAGTATCTCCTCCAGAGAGACCGATCCCTTCTTCTTCGGACCTGGGAGTCTTGCCAACTCTACTCTCGTTGCAGGTCTGCTAGGACGCTCTCATCTATGGAATGGCTCTGCTTTTCTGTGGGGAAGCTGCCATTCTGGACCTCGTCGACATAATCAGCCACGGCCTTCTTGATCATGTCCGCCAGCCTAGCATACTGTTTGGCATGCTTGGGGACAAAATCGGTGAAGAGCCCCAGGATGTCGCTGATCACTTGAACCTGCCCATCGCAATAGGGGCCAGCTCCAATGCCAATAGTGGGGACATTCACCTTCTGGGTAATCACCCTGGCCAGAGCGGTAGGGATGGCTTCCAGGACGATTGAGAACACACCAGCATCTGCAAGAGCACGGGCGTCCTTCAACAGACGGATAGCTGCATCTGGGGTTTTGCCTTGAACCTTGAAACCGCTGAGCTGATGAATCGACTGTGGGGTGAGCCCAATATGTCCCATGACTGGTATGCCGCATTGCACGACTCGGTGCACCACCTCGGCCATGGCCTCACCACCCTCGAGCTTTACCGCCTGAGCTCCAGCCTCCTGGATGAATCGAGCAGCATTGTGAAGGGCCTCGCCAATACTGGCATGGTATGTCATGAAGGGCATATCACCGACGACCAAGGCTCGTTTTGTGCCCCTGACCACAGCCTTGGTGTGATGAAGCATTTCTTCGAGGGTCACCGGGATAGTTGACTCGTAGCCCAGCACCACCATTCCCAGGCTGTCGCCAACCAGGATGAGCGGCACACCAGACTCGTCTATCATCTTGGCCGTGGCGTAGTCATAAGCCGTGAGCATGGGTATGATCTTGCCCTTCTCTCTCATTTCCTTGATCTGGCCTATAGTGAACCGCATCTACCCTCCTCGATTTCCCCAGAGGTTCCCCGGTCCCGCAATCGAAAGCTCAAGGTCCGCTAGAGGGCCTTCAAGGACTCCGCTAGGTCATCCACCCATTGATGGCCCTGCCTCTGGCTGCGGATGGTGTTGCTGGCATCCACGTAGACTACCTTGGGCTCGACATGACGGGCCTCCTCGTCAGTCGCTGNNTTGTGGACGTTCAGCACATGAACCAGTTCATAAGGGAGAATGTCGGCTGCTTCCATCAGCAGCTTGTCAATGGTGATCGAGCCTTCGTAGTCTACATTCCCTCCTGTCACCCTGGCCCTGTGGATCTTGCTTCGTAGCATAGTCCGCATGGATCTAACCTCCTGCAACTTGGCTGCAATTCATTCGCTAATCAGACCTGCTCAAGAGCGCCTCCAATTCCTTGGCCTGCTCTTGGTCAATCCTCCCTTTGGCTAGAGCAATGGGTATGGTCTGTCGCCCCAGTTCCTGATAGGCTGGAAGCAACTGCGGTGCCTTCGATTTCAGTGCTGTCAGGTGCTTTCGTACGGTCCCCGAGTCGCCTCGGGCAATAGGCCCGGTGAGGCAGTTGGGCAAGCCCACGTTCTGAAGGTTGTTTGTCGTGCCTCGCAGTAGAGGGAGCAGGGCCTCGGTCGCCTCGGAAGGGGACACACCAAACGTCTGCCACAGGTCAGTGGCCAGCTTGACCAGAGTCACCAGGTAGTTGCAGGCAAATACCGCCGCAGCATGATAGAGGACCTTGTCCCCCGGTTTGAGGGCTATCCATCGCCCTTGAAGAGCTTCTGCCATCTCCTTCAGCGTGCCTGACAGCGGCTCTTCTGCTTCCAGGGCAAAGGTGGAACCAGGGATGTTTTCTATGGCATGGGTGATGCTGGCGAAGGTCTGCAACGGGTGAAAGCCTCCTGTCAAGGCCCCATTCTTCATGGCTGGTGTGAGGACGTCCAGAGAGTCTGCTCCACTACAGTGCACCACACTCTGCCCTGGATGCCACCTTACCTGTGCTGCTATCTGAGGGATAACCGCATCAGGTGTAGTGACGAAGACCATCTCCGCCGCATCTGCCACGCCCTGGCCGCTGTCGTGGATCTGGCACTTGCCAACCACAGCAGCCAGTCTTTCGGCTGAAGCATTGGTCCGGCTGGCCACGGCGGCCACTCTATAGCCCTTCTCACTCAGCCTTACAGCCAAGGCTGTGCCCACCGTTCCTGCCCCTATGAACCCTATGCTCAACATGCTTCGCTGGCTCAACAAAAAAAGCCTTCTTGGCAACGCCAAGAAGGCTTCAGATACTTCACCCTGTTTACCGTCTCGGTCGTTGCCGATCCAAGCGATCTGTTTGTTAGCTTCTACTGTACTCTATGGCTCACCGCCTTGCGGTCGATGGCAATTTCAACCATAGCAGATTCATGTCTACGCTGTCAAGTTGAACAGCCAGCACCATGGAAAGCGCTCAGATGACTCCCTCCACCTTGAGTTTGGCAAGTTGTTCAGGTGTGAAGCCCAGAATACTGCTGTAGACCTCCTGATTGTGCTCTCCCGGCTTGGGGGCTGGCATCTCGATGGCTCCCGGAGTCTCCGACATCTTTATGACCACCCCGTTGAGAGGAACCTTCCCGATGCCGGGGTATTCAACGTCAATCAACATCTCCCTGGCTGCCACCTGGGGGTCATTCACCATTTCCGCAATGTTGTTCACTGGCGAGCAAGGTACCCTGGCTCCTTCCATAATCCTGATGGCCTCGTCAACTGTCTTGTCCCTCAACCACTCCTCCAATACCGCCTGGATAACCTGGCGGTTTTCATAACGAAGCCTGTCGCTTTGGAGCCGGGGATCTTCCTTCAAGTCTTCTCTCCCGATCGCCCGCATGAATCTCCTCCAGATGGGATTCCCCGAGATGCCAAGCATCACCCAACCATCCTCTGCCTTGAGGCAATTGGTGAAGTTGTAGTAGCTGGCATTCCCCTGCCGACCGCGGATGATACCCGAGACGTTGTATTCGGCAGCCACGGCCAGCCCAGCCACGCAGGCTACAGCTACATCCAGCAGAGCAACATCTATGAATTGCCCTTTGCCTGTTCTTTGGCGGTGGTAGAGAGCAAACATGATGCCCAGTGCAGTATGAGCGCCAGTACTGAAGTCTACCCAGGCATAGCCTGACCGCGTTGGAGCAGTCTCAGGGAATCCCGTATAGCTCATCG
>JAFNFZ010000100.1:0-1740 GCA_017885485.1 Chloroflexota bacterium | reverse complement strand
TCTCTTCAGGTGAGCCGCTGACATAACTATGCAGCACTACATCACTCTTTCGAACCAGTTCCTCCACTATCCCCCTGCCCTTGTCACTGAGGGGGTCAAGAGTGATGCCCCTCCTGTTCTGCAGGGTAACCAGGGTGAGCATACTGTCCCCATTCGGGGCATAAGGTCCGAAATTCCTCTCCTCTTCACCCGCAGGCCTCTCAACCCTGATGACCTCGGCTCCCATTGCAGCCAGAAGGGTTGCCGCATAAGGGCCGGCAAACCAGCGGGAGAAATCGAGAATCCTTACGCCTGTCAATGCCTTATCCAAACAATCAACCTCCTTGATTCTGTATTTCGATCAAAGCTGCTCCAATGCAACGTTGTCTCACACTCACAGGTCTGGGCCTTCAACCGTCATGGATGGGGTGTTGTTGTCTGCTCAGGCTTGCCTGCCCCACTCCCCCCACCACTCTCCTCCCCCTGAAGCATGCGTACCAGTTGTTCCGCTCTGGCAGAGCCAATGCGTAGCTGCCGTTGCAGATAGGAAACTGAGATCTGCTTGCCCTCTGTGGCCAGCTTTCTCGCCTGTTCCAGAAGTGGATCACCGGAGTGTCCCTCACCTGCAAAGGTGAGGACTTCAACGGCTTGGGCTCTTGCCTGCTTGTTCCAGAAGCTCGTCAATCTCTCAAGTTCCTGAGGCGACACATAGCATCCCTGCAGTCGCTTCGGCTTGGCCAGTTCGGGAGTGAGATAAAGCATGTCACCCCGCCCCAACAGCTTCTCTGCGCCGATGGTGTCCAGGATTGTCCGCGAATCCACCTGAGAGGCTACGGCAAAACTGATGCGGGTGGGGAAATTGGCCTTGATAAGCCCGGTTATCACATCCACTGAAGGGCGCTGAGTTGCCACCACCGAGTGGATACCCACTGCCCGGCCCATCTGTGCCAGACGGCAAAGCGCAGGCTCCACTTCGTCCGATTGCAGCATCATCAGATCAGCCAACTCATCAACGATGAGAACGATACAGGGCATCTCCCTAGTCACTTTGGGGCTCCTGTTGTATGCCTCGATGTTGTGTGCCCTCACCTCGGCCAGTCTTCGATAGCGATTGTCCATCTCATGGGCCAGCCACTTCAACACATCCACCGCCCTTTCACTTTCAGTGATAACTGGATTCATCAGGTGAGGTATGCCATCGAAGGCAATCAGTTCCACTCGCTTGGGGTCAATCATGATCAATCTCACCTGATCAGGCGTATTGTTCATCAGAATGGAGACAATGATTGCATTCAGGCACACTGTCTTCCCACTTCCGGTAGCTCCGGCAACAAGCAGGTGAGGCATCTTGGCAAGGTCACCCACTGATGCCTCACCAGCAGTGCCCTTACCCAAGGCCAGAGCCAGTTTCGAACGTCCGCTGAGTCTCTTGAAGGCAGCGCTTTCCAGGACTTCGCGCACGGGGACTAGCCCTGCAGAGAGGTTGGGGACCTCAACACCTACCAGTGCCTTGCCGGGAACGGGCGCTTCAATCCTGATACTTGGAGCTGCCAGGGCAAGAGCCAGATCATTTGCCAGAGAAGTAATGCGCTCCACTTTGACCCTGGTCCTGGATATCTCCTCAGTTCTCACCTTAGTGTTACCGTATCTGTCCTTCCCTTTGACCTCTTTGTACTTTCTGTCCCAGCCAGGTTCCACACCAAACTGGGTGACGGCAGGACCAACGTTTATCTGAACCACCTTTGCTTCAACGCCATAGCT
>JAFNFZ010000099.1 GCA_017885485.1 Chloroflexota bacterium | reverse complement strand
TTCCTCGCCGTTCTGAGCCTTGACAGAGAAGTAGTAGGTCGTTCCAGCGCTGAGGGTCAAGCCCGTCCTGGTCACCCCGGTATCTGTTCCGACCGAGGTCCAGTCCACCACATCTACTTCTCTGTCAAGGCTCAGAACGGCGAGGAACTGTGGAGCGCCATAGGAACAACCGACGGTATCTCTGTCCAGGAGGAGCCTGCTCCTGAAGAGCCTTCTGATGATGGCGGGATGCCTGCCTGGGTTTGGGCAGTCATCGGACTCGGAGGTGCTGCAGTAATCGGCGGCCTGGGCTACTGGCTGATCAAAGGAATGCCGAAGCAGCCACAACAGCAGTAAGAGCAACTGGAGAGGAGTCCTGAGGGGTGGGCATTCCTACCCACCCCTCCAGGGCCTCAACCGGGGGACAGATGAGGATGACTTTCACTCTGGACACACACACCGAACAGCCCGAACCAGCACGAGAGAGCTGCAGGAGAGCCAGTGCAATGGATGCTACGGTACATATAAGCTATAATCGTTCAATTAATGATCCTGAGTGTTGTTGACAACCTTGTTTGATCGTGATAGGATAACAGTTTGTTTATCTACACCCAGTCAGATGAGGTCAATTTGACTACAAGGCATATGAGAACCAGGGATTCCAAGCCGTCCATGCAGGGGGAGTTCGATATGTTGCAGGTCTCTAGCCCGTCATTAGACGAAGACGAGATTCGCGCAGTGACAGCTGTCCTAAGGTCAGGAATGCTGGTCCAGGGTTCGCAAGTTGCCCGATTTGAACAGTTGTTTGCAGCCTATGTCGGTACCAGGCACGCCGTCGCGCTGAACAGTGGTACGGCAGCTCTCCACTTGGCCCTGCTGGCAGCCGGGGTAGGCGAGGGTGATGAGGTCATCACCACGCCCTTCAGCTTTGTCGCCTCCGCCAATGCCATCCTGTTCTGCCGTGCCCGGCCAGTGTTCGCTGATATCGACAGGGAGACCTTCAACATCAACCCTCACCTTCTGAAGCAGGCGGTGACGAAGCGCACGAAGGCAGTCATCGTCGTCCATCTATATGGCCAGCCGTGTGACATGGACCAGATCACGGGTATATGCGACGAGCACAATCTGGTGCTGATTGAAGATGCCTGCCAGGCGCACGGGGCAGAATACCGCACGAAGAAGGTGGGGTCGTTCGGAATCGGCTGCTTCTCCTTCTACGCCACCAAGAACATCACCACCGGAGAAGGGGGGATGATCACCACCGACAATGACGATATCGCTCAGCAAAGCAAGCTGCTGCGGAGTCATGGTCAGAGCGAGAAGTACCTCCACCAGATCCTGGGATTCAACTTCAGAATGACAGACATCGCCGCAGCATGCGGTATCTCTCAAATGAGGAAACTCGATGAACTGAACGAGAAACGCATCAGGAACGCAGCCTTTCTTGCTGGCCAGTTGACCGGAATCGAAGGTCTGGCTATTCCAATCGTTGGCCCAGAGCGTAAACACGTTTTTCATCAGTTCACGGTCAGGGTAACCAGCCGTTTCGGCTTGTCCAGGGATGAACTTGCAGCCGCTCTCAAGGAGAGAGGCATCATGACCGGGGTTCACTACCCCATACCCATTCACAAGCAGCCGCTTTACCGGAACTTGGGATATGATGGCTGTTTCCCGGTTTCGGAGCAGGTCGCAAGGGAGACACTCTCACTGCCAGTGCATCCCGGACTGAGCGACCAGGATCTGAGGTACATTGTCCAGAGCCTCAAAGAAGCCCGCAACGGTAGCCACTGCCATCAGGCCTGCATGTGCGGCACAGAAGCAATCGACAAGTTGCCGCAATCGCCGGCGGTCAGTTGCGCCAGCACTTCCCTAGCTCGAACGGGGAATGCCAGAGTGCCGAAGGGCACCATCGTCCGCGGACAGGTAGACATCGGTGAAGGAGCGTCGATTGAGGAAAACGTGGTCCTGGGCCATCGCGATGACGGCGTGCTTTCCATAGGCGCGAAAGCCCACATTCGATCCGGTACGGTCATATACTCCGGCGTGTCGATCGGGAAAGGCCTGAAGACCGGCCACAACGTTCTCATTAGGGAAGAGACTGAGATAGGCGATGACGTGCTGGTCGGCACAAATACGGTAGTTGACGGCCACTGCCGCGTCGGAGATCGCGTGGTGATGCAGACGAACGTCTATCTCACTGCCTATACAGTGGTCGAGGACGGGGCATTCCTGGGACCCTGTGCGGTGACCACGAATGACAAGTACATGGAATATGGAGCCAAGCTCGTGGGTGCAACAATCAAGAGAGGGGCTCGAATCGGGGCAAACTCCACCATCCTGCCCGGCGTCACCATCGGCGAAAAGGCGATTATCGGCTCGGGTGCGGTGGTGACGAAGGATGTCCCGGATGGAGCAGTTGCCGTCGGAAACCCTGCCCAGAGGATGCGGGGCAAGGCTGCCACCAGGTCCTCCCGCAACTCTCCCGTTGAGGCCGGCGAGCAACCGACAAGGTCAAGATCATGAACAAGGCCAAGAGGATAGCCGTAATCGGCATGGGGTATGTGGGCATTCCTGCCGCAGTGCTTCTGGCAGACGCGGGACACAAAGTGGTCGGCATTCAGCGCAGATCACAGAGATCAGGCTGGAAGATCGACTGGCTGAATCAGGGGAAATGCCCCATTGGCGGGAATGAGCCGGAACTCCCCGAGATACTGCAGAGAGTCGTCCGGATGGGACGGTTCAGGGCAACAGACGACTACTCGGTGCTCCGAGACGTGGACGTTGTCTTGATCGATGTTCAAACACCCACAGACGAGGCCCACGCTCCAATCTACGAATCCCTCGAGGCAGCATCACGCCATGTCGGGAAGCATCTCAGAGTGGGCAGTCTCGTCATCGTTGAGTCCACGGTCGCGCCGGGTACCACCGAGCATGTGGTCAAGCCAATTCTCGAGAGGCAGTCTGGCTTGCGAGCTGGTCTTCCAGACGGTTTCGGCTTGTGCTTCTCCTACGAGAGGGTCATGGTTGGCAGGCTTGTTCACAATATCAGGGAGTATCCCAAGATCGTCGGGGCCATAGACGAAGAGAGCGGAAAGGTGGCCATGGAGCTCTACCGCTCCATAGTGAGAGCGCCAGTGTGCGGAACTGATATTGTGACCGCCGAGGTTGCCAAGACCGTCGAGAATGCCTATCGCGACGTGCAGATCGCGTTTGCCAACGAGGTCGCCCTGCTCTGCGAGTCTATGGGCACCGACGTTCACCAGGTCAGGGAACTCGTCAACGGCCTTCCTTACGATCCCTCGGCACCGCATGCCAATCCGGTTCGGAACATGCACCTCCCTGGCGCCGGCGTGGGCGGACACTGCCTGCCCAAAGACAGTTGGCTTCTCATGCATGGGTACCACCAATATGCTGAATCCAAGCCCGGGTATCCGCTGTCGATACTCACCGGAGCCAGGCATCTGAACGACTGGATGCCCATTCACATGGTGGACCTGCTGCAAACAGCACTGAAGGAAGCAGGGAAGGAAATCAGAGGATCGCGCATTGCTGTGCTGGGCTACGCCTTCTTGGAGAATTCCGACGATGGCAGAAACACGCCGACAGTGCCTCTTGTCGAGGAACTCACGCGGCGGGGGGCGACATATGTCATCCATGACCCCTACATAACAGAGGGGGAGGGTTACAGAATCGAGCCCGATATCGACAGGGCCCTGAAATCCTGCGATGCAGTCGTGGTGATGACGAAGCACGACGAGTATCGTGCTCTTACTCCAGAGAAACTGGAGGGGTTGCTGAACTCAAAGGTGGTGATCGACGGGCGAAACATGTTCAACGCCACCGAATTCCTCGATCATGGCTTCACATTCAAGGGGATTGGGAAGGGGAATATCAACAAGATCAGACAGCGCTCTGGGACCGCCAAGACAAGAGAAGCGATTTCGTCTCGATCGGGAGGCAATAGTTGAACGGGACAACACACACAGACAGAGGTCTGATATGGTAAGAGTAGGAGTTGTGGGTCTGGGCGCCATGGGGCAGCACCACACCAGGGTTTACTCGCAGTTGGAATGTGAACTGGTTGGAGTGGCTGACGCTGACCTCGCCAAGGCCCGGGAAATCGGCAGACAGTATGACATCCCCTACTACGACGACTACAGGAAACTGATCTCGCGGACTGACGCTGTCAGCATTGTCGTCCCTACGAGTCTGCATTTTGAAGTTGCCCTTGACTTCCTGCACAGGGGCATTCATTGTCTTGTGGAGAAGCCTATCGCCTCACGTCTCGAAGATGGCGAAGAGATGCTGAGGGTTGCCAGAAACATGCATGCCAAGCTTGCCGTCGGCCATGTTGAGCGGTTCAATCCGGTTGTCGCCAGCCTGAAGAGGATCATCGATCAGGGTGTATTGGGGGAGATCATGATCATCTCGACTCGGAGAGTCGGGCCCTTTGCCAGCCGGATCAGAGATGTAGGGATTGTGCTGGACTCAGCCTCGCATGACATCGA
>JAFNFZ010000098.1 GCA_017885485.1 Chloroflexota bacterium | reverse complement strand
GTGAAGCCGGACATAATCATGGTGCGCGCTCCCGCCTTTGGCACCACTGGCCCTTGGCGGGATGTGCCCAGTTTCGCCCTGGCCCTCGAGCTCTGCTCGGGCCTGGCAGGCCTTACGGGCTATCCCGGCGGTAAGCCCTTTTTCCTCATGGCCGCCGCTGACCCCATCGCGGGGCAGCATTTGATATTCATAGTTTTAGCCGCTCTTGAGTACCGGCGGCGCACGGGTAAGGGCCAGTTCGTCGACGTCTCCCAAATGGAGGTAGGCACCAGTTTTCTCGGACAGGCTGTCATCGACTACAGCATGAACCGGAGAGAATGGAGCCAACGCATAGGAAACCGGGATACCGTCATGGTGCCCCACAATGTCTATCACTGCAAGGGGAAAGACAAGTTGGTAGCCATCGCCGTCGCTTCTGACGATGAGTGGAAGGCCTTCTGTCAGGCCATCGGCAGTCCTAAGTGGACCGCAGACGAGAAGTTCTCTACCGTGCTCGGGAGGCGAAAGCACGAAGACGAACTGGACAAGCATATCGAGGAGTGGACCATCCAGCACGACAACTATGAGGTGATGGATATATTGCAGAAGGCCGGCGTCGGCGCCGGCGCCGTCATCGAGCCCTGGGATACCCCCATCGAGCCCCAGTTCATCGCCAGGGAGTTCTTCCAGGAGCTGCCACACCCCATCGTCGGCAACCAGATCTTCAATAAGTACCCCGTCAGAATGTCCAAAACGGCGACTAAGCTAACCCCACCGCCGACGCTGGGACAGGACAACGCGTACGTTCTGGGCACCATCTTGGGCTTGTCAGAGGCCGAGATAGCACAATTGAAGAAGGACAAAATCATTGGCACAGTGCCCGCTGCCTTTGCCAGTGACAACGACTAGAGTCACCTCAGGACCTCGGCCAAGCGCTGGGCGCGCTGTGGGGCAGTAGGCTAACGCCAAACACAGACATAGGCTCCCTAGTCGGAACTCGACTGGAAGCCAGAAGAGGGCCGAGCCACGAAAGTTGTCAGTTCGCCGGCCAACAAGGTCAGTCGCAAGCAGAGGAGAAGAGTCCTAATGCCTCACCTAAAGGCGAATGGGATCAGTATTTGGTACGAAAGCTATGGAGACGGTGAGCCTCTACTTATGTTGATGGGACTGGGCGGCGGATCCAGCATGTGGTGGCAGCAGGTCGCCTTCTTCTCGCCGGAATACCAGGTCATCACCTACGACAGCCGCGGAGTGGGACAATCGGACAAGCCGGATATGCCGTATTCAATGCGCATCCTGGCAGAAGACGCTGCAGGGCTCGTGCACAAGCTGGGCATCCGCTCAGCACACGTGTATGGCGTCTCAATGGGGGGCATGGTGGCCCAGGAATTGGCCCTTCGTTATCCAGAGCTTGTGGCTACACTGATACTGGGAGCCACCACATGTGGCGGGGCCCATGCGGTGACAGCCTCCCACGAGATCGTGGAGAGGCTCTTCAGCATCATGACCCTGCCTGCCAAAGAGGCTATCCAAGTATCCACCTCGGCAACCTTCAGCCATGCCTTTGTGGAACAGCACCCTGAAGAGATCAGACAATGGCTGACAAAAGGTGCAGAGAGTCCCCCTTCGGCGATTGGTTTTAAGAGACAGACGGAGGCCGCAGCCGGATTTGATACGTATGAAAGACTGCCTCTAATCAAAGTCCCAACGCTCGTGCTGGCAGGGACCTGCGATCAACTCATTCCACCCGAAAACTCCGGAATTCTGGCTTCCAGGATTCCCAACGCAGAGCTTATGTTGTTCGAAGGGGCGGGGCATGGCTATCTCTGGGAGGCCGAGGAGCAAGCCAACCACGCGGTCCGTGACTTCCTGAAGAGACTCCCGATAGAGGCGAAGAAACGATGACACGTATGCTCACTGGGAAGGTGAGAGGCTGCTGTTGACACTGCGCCGAGCCTCTGGTCTCACCACTGAAGGCAGTAACATGTACCTGCAGAAGGAGGATCATTCATGACCGAGCAGAAATACGACGTGGTCGTTATCGGCGGGGGCATGGGGGGCATGTGTGCCGGTGCCCTGGCCGCAAAGGAAGGCTTTCGAACGCTGGTTCTCGAGAAGAGGCCGATGATAGGCGGTCGTTTCTCCACAGAGACCATAGACGGCTTCAAGATAATGACCGGGGCACCGTTCATTCACCAGTCGGGATGGGTGCCAAAGATATGCAAAGAAGTCGGGGTGGAGTTCGATCGCACTCCATGCTTCGAGGTGTTCTACTGGCTGAAAGGCGTGGAGTACAAGCTGCCTCTCCAGCATCGCATGACTGCCATGTTTGAGATCTGCAACCGCATTGCGGCCAACAAGGCCAGGCTCATCGGTGCCATGACCAAGGAGATCAGCACACAGATGATCATGACTAACATCCGCAGGGCCATAGCCGATCCAGAGAAAGTGCCACCAACGACCACCAAGGAGTGGTTGCTCCGCTACACGGACAACGAGGACCTCCACGGCATAATAGATGCCATCTGTGTGGGTATGCTCATGGCGCATTCCTACGAGATACCGGTGTACAACATCTTCCACTTCATGGCGACTCAGCACGGATTCAACGA
>JAFNFZ010000097.1 GCA_017885485.1 Chloroflexota bacterium | reverse complement strand
GCTTCTTCAGTTCATCTATGACCCCGGCCAGCTCGCGTTCCGTGGAGGTAAGCAGACAGGACATCCCCAGAACATTGGGCCTGTGGTCCTTGACTGCCACCGTGAACTTCTGCGCTGACACGTCAACGCCGAGGTCAACCACCTTGAATCCGGCGCTCCTGGCATAGTTGACGACAATGTTCTTGCCCAGATCATGCAAATCGCCGGCCACCGTGCCGATCACAACCGTGCCCAATGACCGGGATGACTCAGCCTGCATGAGCGGCGAAAGGGTATTCATCACATCCTTGGCTATCTCTCCGGCATAGACCAGTTCCGCCAGATACCACTCGCCATCCTGAAACCTCTTGCCCACTATCTCCAGGCTCCGGGTGACGACATCGACAGCTTCTTTCACCGTCGCCTCGCCGTCCCCGCTGATCACAGCGTTGGCAGCCCTGAGCGCGGCCTCCATGTCCAGCTCCATGAAACCTCGCTCCAACTCCTCTAATACATCTTTCGTCATGACTACCCCTTCTGACTCACTGAATCACCCGAAGGAATTGGCCGCAAGAGTCCCGGGCCACATAGTAGCAGGCTGCATCCACCACATCAAATCCTCGTGAGTTCATACTTCCTGCCAGTCTCAATCATTGAACGGAAGTTTTCCGGCCTGCAGTCCGGTGGGGCAGCGCAACCCGTCCCTAGAATGAATCCACCTCCTTCGCCCACCACGTCGATCAGCTTCCTGCAATAGGCCTCCACTTCCTCAGGTGTACCCAGCGACAGCAGCGAAGCAGAAACATCACCGTGGATACACAAATGCCCCCGGAGGATCTCTTTGGCAAGAAAGATATCGGTGGTGCTGTCTAGCTCAATCACCGTTGAACCCTTGGGCAACTTCCTGAAGTAGGGCAGGTTCTTGTTCCAGCATGTATCGAGGTGGAAGACGGTGGTGATGCCTTCGGACCAGAAGGCATCAATGATCTGCTGGGTGTAAGGCCACCAGAATCGCTCGAATACCGAGAGAGGGTAGTAGAATCCGGAGCCACGCTCATCGACGAGAAGCCAGGAGTTGACCCCGAAAGCCTTGCACACGGCGATCTGTCTGGGTATCAGGTCAGATGTCATCTGCTTGAGTGCCCTCTCCACCGGTTCGGGTTTATAGTAGAGATCCCTGGTCAAGGGAACCATAGAGCGCATCACAGAGAGCTTGAAGAAGGGATGAAAAGAATTGGCCATAACGAATGGCTGGACGCCCCTCTTGTCGAGTTCCGCCTTCCACGGACCCCAGTTCAGCAGCATCTCCTCGAGAAGCCGAGGCAGTTGTTCCCGAGGGAAGTCGGCAATGCGCCAGAGGTAGTCCTCGTAGTAGAACCTCTCTGGGCCCATCTCACACATCTTGTCATAGTCCTCGGGTTTCATCACCTCCTCTTCTACAAGCTGAAACATGTAATCATCCGGCAGGTGTCTGCCTGGTATCTTCGTCTTCATGGGATAGATATTCGCCGCCTGCATCTGGACAGGCGTAATTGGCCCTCCATAGGCACTGTCCCACCCTCCATAGTCATCGAAGACCTTCAGAAAGACGGCCTGGGCTATCTGTGCATCGTTGCTGACTTGCGCCATGGTCACACCAACGAGGTGAGCTGCCGCCTCCGGGCTCAGATGGGGTACCAGCGGCACCCGATCTGGCCTTTCCAGCCTCATTGCCGCCATGGTTCTCTCTATGGGAGTCATCGTTTCCCTTCGCACGCTACTTGCCCCCTGTCAGACTCAGGCAATACTTCACACCCTCCATGGCATCCAGGGTCTGGAAATCCGCTCCCACATAGTCCCTGGTCAAGGAGGTGGTCACACCCCCACCAATCATCAGTTTGATATCATTCCTCAGGCCAGCCTCTTGAAGCATGTTCTCCGCGGCCTTCATGCTGGCAAAGGCAGTGGTAATCAGCGCCGAGAAACCGACAAATCTCGGTCGGATTTCCTTCACCTTCGCCAGCACTTGGGTTGGTGGCACATCCACGCCCAGATCATGAACCTCAAATCCATGAGCCTGAAGCAATATGGCCACAATGTCCTTGCCCAGATTGTGAATATCGCCCTTCAACGTCGCCAGGACTACCTTTGCCAACGGCTCGGAAGGCTGCGACCTGGCCAGGTACGGTTGGAGAATCGCCAGGGCCTCCTTGAAGATCTCTGCAGACAGCACCAATTCGGCCAGGTAGTAGTCTCCCTTCTGAAAACGATCGCCCACAGTGGTCATACCCTGACGGCAATCATCGAGAATTCCGAGGGCGTCCTCCCCTTCCCGGATCCGGGCCGCCACCGCTGCGAGGACCTCGTCTCTCCTCATCTCCACAAGGGCCGCAGTCAGTTCCCCAGTCATCTCGCCTCCACTTTCCACCACATTGTGGTTGCTATTCCTGGCAGTTCACCCGTAGCTCTCGCCCTATCGTACCCCTTCAATCAGGGCCTGAACAGTCAGGGGTCATGCGCACCTACCACGTTGATTTGAAGGGAGCGTCGTATTCGGTGGTGATGACCCCATCCGCCAGCATATCGGCAATGTCATCGTCCGAGAACCCGAGGACCTCCTTGTAAACGTACTCATTGTCCTGACCGAGGCACGGTGCAGCCCTCCTGATTTCGCATGGCGTCTCCGAAAGCCGATACGCCGGCGCATGGTATGAGTGGGGTCCAATCGCCGGATGATCCAGTACTCGGAAATGCTGCCGGTGCTTCATCTGCGGGTCATTCAGCAGGTCTTCGCAGGTCTGCACCACTCCCGCAGGCACGCCAGCCTCCTGCATCATGGTCATCACCTGCTCCGCAGTATATGCCCTTGTCCATTCTCCAATCAGCCTGTCCAGCTCATCCTCGTTCTCTTTCCGGTCGAGGATGGTGGCGAACCTCGGGTCTCCGGTCCACTCCGGATCGCCCGTTACCTCACAGAAACACTCCCACTGTTCTTCATTCTGGACAGCGATAGCCACCCAGCGGTCGCTGCCGCGGCAGGGATAGATCCCGTGGGGGCTCATATAGAAGTCCCGATTCCCGCGACGACCCAGATTTCTCCCATTCACCGCATAGTTCAGCAGATGCGGCGACAGGAAAGTGACCCCGCATTCCATCTGGGACTGCTCGATATACATGCCCTCGCCTGTCCGGCGGCGTCTCAAAAGGGCTCCCATGATCGAGATGAGCGAATACCATGGCGCGATGAAGTCGGAATAGGCGCTGAACACCATGGTGGGATCGCTGTCCGGCCAGCCGGTCGTGGCTGAATATCCGCTTATGGCGTTGACNNGTGCTCAGGTATATCACACTGGGGTTCAGCTTCCGGCAGCTTTCGTAGTCCAGGCCCAAATCGGTCATGGTCCCCGGACTCATGCTTTCGGCAACGATGTCGGCCCATTTCACCAGCTTCCTGGCCACCTCTTTCCCCTTGGACTTGGCGATGTCCAGGCTTATGCACAGCTTGTTGGTGTTGTACTCTGCGTAGAATGCGCTGCGGTCTATGCCCGGCTTGCTATCCTTGAAGGGACCAAACGTCCTCAGCGGGCTGAGGTGGCGGTGATTCTCAACCACGATCACAGTGGCTCCATGCTCAGCAAGTTCGCGGCTGACCTGAGGCCCGGCCGCAGCCCAACTGAAATCGGCTACCTTCAGTCCCTCAAATATCTGCTTCGCCATCTCACACCTCCTCACACCGGTTTTCAGGATCAGATGACGCCGTTCGCCTTGAGTATGACTGTCTCCCCCTTGGAGAGCCGCAGTTCCCTTACGTATATTTCCTCATTGTGCTCCCCGATGAGAGGCGCCCTCCGATGGATCTTCCACGGTGTCTCCTTCATCCTGACCGGAGCTCCAGGATACTTCATGTCCTCGCCCAGTTCGGCATGCTCCACCATCTCCCAGAAGCCCCGGGCCTCCAACTGAACGTTGTTGAGCACATCCTCGAAAGTAGCGCAGGGGGCCAGCAGTATGCCCCTCTTCACCGCTTCTTCATACAATTCTGCCTTGGTCCTGGTGATCAGGAACTGGGCGATGTAGGAGTTTCGGGTGTCACTCTCCTCCTGGGTCAAGGTGGCATTGTCCCACATAGTGGGGAAATCGAAGTCCTTCAGTTCCAGGGCGTACCCCTCGGAGTTGGCCCAATCCACCAGTGCCCTGGATGACTGCGATGATCCGGCAAAAGCGCCGCCACCAAACATGAGGGTGACATAGCCATCTTTACATGGGACAACAGTGCGGGTGAAAAGCGGGCCCGCCTGGGGTCTGACCGAAACGAAGAACTGCCCCAGGCCCACCAGGTTCCCCTTGAGAATCTCATAGATCTCCACTGCATTCATCAGTGTCAGTTCCACAGCATCCTGCATGGAGACGTCCACGTGCTGCCCCACACCGGTCATCTCCTTGTGATAGTAGGCCATCACCGAACCGAGAGCTCCCTGCAGGCCAGCGTGGAAATACGATTGAGGGTCGGCGCCCATGCGCACCGGAGGACGTCCCAGATCGCCCAGGATACGTGCCATGCCGCCCATCGCCGCGGCAACAATATCCGTGGCCTGATAATGGGCATAGGGACCGGTCTGCCCGAAAGCAGTGATCGAGGTCAGGATGATCTCCGGTTTGATCTTCCTCAGGTCGGAGTATCCCAGGCCTATATGGTCCATATAGCCCGGTTCAAAGGATTCCACCACAATATCGGCCGTCTTCACCAGTCTATCGAAGAGGTCTCTGCCCGCCGGCACCTCGATGTTGAGAGTGATGCCTCTCTTGCTGGTATTGGTGGCAAACCAGAACAGGCTCTTTTCAGGATCGGCGATATCCTTATAGAAAGGTCCGATATTCCGCGACAGGTCGCCCCCCGGCTTCTCCACCTTGATGACGTCAGCCCCGAAGTCGCCCAGCACCTTGCCGCAGAAAAGGCCTTTTTCATCAGCTAGATCGAGAACGCGACAGTCACTCAGCAGACCGCTGTTCTTCGTCATAGAGCGCCTCCAATCGTCTGGGAAGATTCAGGGCATTCCGCCATTGCATCCGGTCTCCCCTCCGCAACCTCTCGTCCCATCCTGTCAGGAAGGTGACCTCCTCCACTCGCAGCGGTGCATTCACCTGATAGAGTGCCGCGGCTCTCATCTTCTTCATAACCACGCCTTCCTCTACGAATTCAGAGAAGCCAGTTTATGCTATCTTTCAGATCAGGTGTCAAGTCAGCACAACTCGGCTGCCCGCAACGGTCATCTCTCAGTCCCCAGAACCACCGCACAGGGGGCGACTGATGGTAGAATAGCATCCGAAGACAATGTCCATGTTCGGATATGCTGGCAACATCCTGAAGATCGACCTCGGCTCCAGGAGCATCTCAAAGCTGTCCACCGGGGACTATGCGGACAGATTCCTGGGCGGCAGGGGCATCGCTGCCAGACTCTACTGGGAACACGCGCCGGCTCAAGCCGCTGCTTTCAGCCCCGAGAACACCCTCATCTTTGCCACCGGGCCTCTGGCCGGAATCCCTGTAGTAGGTGGTTCACGCTGGGTGGTCTGCGGTAAGTCCCCGACCACTTCACCTGAACACTTCAGCTCTGCCAATCTGGGTGGGAACTGGGGACTGGCCCTCAAATCGGCTGGCTACGATGCCATGCTGGTTCAGGGCAAGTCAGATCAGCCGATATATCTTTTGATTCAGGACGGCACAGTCGAATTCAAGGAAGCCTCCGCCTTCCGGGGCAGGGGGGCCATAGAGACCAGGGAAGCCCTAAAGGCCGACCTGGGAAACTCGGCCAGCGTTGCCGCCATCGGTCCCGCCGGCGAGAACATGGTCACCTTCGCCACCCTATTGGCCGACAATGATGCCGTCGGCTCAGCAGGTATGGGAGCTGTCATGGGATCAAAGAACCTCAAGGCTATTGCCGTAAGAGGTGCGCCCGGCAAGAAGATGCCCGTGGCCCGGCCCGACGAGCTCAGGGAGTTGACCACTCGCTTCAGCGGCTTCGGAACAGAGCTGATGTCTGTGGTGGGCACCATGCAGTTCCGCATCACCGGACCGCAGACGGAGAAAGCGCCATGCTATGGCTGCCTGGGCAATTGCCTGAGGAGAAACTACCAGCCTGCCAGCGGTCAGAAGGGGAAATTCATGTGCCAGCCAGCCACCTTCTACCGGCCGATGGCTGAGGGCTACTATGGGCCGGGGCTCGATGTACCCTTTCATGCCGCCAGGCTGTGTGACGACTACGGACTGGATACCATGGCTCTCTCCATGATCGTGCTCTGGCTTTACAGATGTCTCAGGGCTGGCATCCTGACCGACGCAGACACAGGCATTTCAACGTCCAAACTGGGCAGCATCGAGTTCATAGAGACTCTCGTAAAGAAGATATCCCTGAGAGAGGGCTTTGGAGACACTATGGCCAATGGACTGCTCGAAGCCGCCGGTCGCGTGGGAAACGGAGCCGGGGAACAGATCATCAGGTACCTCTCCAAGGCGGGGATGCCCAACATAACCGACCCCAGGCTCTATGTCACCACCGAGATGCTCCATGCCATGGAACCAAGACCACCACAGGTGCAACTGCGGGAGATAAGCGTTGTGATTACCCGGTGGATAGCCTGGCTCAAAGGGATTCCAAACATCAACGTTTCCACTGATACGGTGCGACGCATAGCCCGGAGCTTCTGGGGAAGCGAAGAGGCAGCCGACTTCTCCACCCATGAAGGGAAAGCCCTGGCAGCCAGGATGATTCAGGACCGCGAGTATGCCAAGGAATGCCTCGTTCTGTGCAGTTTCCTCTGGCCGGTTCTGGACATCGCCAACAGCGATGACCATGCCGGAGACCCGACGCTGGAAAGCCAGATACTCTCCGCTGTCGTCGGCAACAACATGGACGAAGGCGGGCTGTACAGAATAGGCGAGAGGATACTCAACCTTCATCGAGCCATCATGGTTCGGGATGGCCACCGGGGGAAAGAGGATGATACCATTCCGGACGTCTGGTTTTCAGCGCCACTCAAGGGAGATGCGGTCAACCCCGATTGTCTTGTCCCCGGCAAGGACGGCCAACCCCTATCCCGCAGGGGCGCTGTCGTTGACCGAACGGAGTTCGACAGGACCAGGGCAGAGTATTACCATTTGCGACATTGGGACGCCGGCACAGGTCTTCAGACAAGGGACACGCTGAGAGAGTTGGATCTGGATGACGTCGCTGAAGAACTGGCGCAGCGAGGTCTTCTCAGAGATCAGACGTAGTCAGCACGAACCAGCATGCTCACCGAGAGACGCCTTTGAGAGGCAGTCGGCCCGCCTGGCGTGCACCTGACAAAGCACAGGATAGTGTGGACTACGGACTGGCCTCTGAGCCGTCACATCATTGAAAGGAGGGCAACTCGTGGGCAAGATACAGATGGGCCCCCAAACCCTGGTCTATCCCATGCCCGCCATGCTGGTGGGAGCCAACGTCGATGGCCGGCCGAACTTCATGGCTGTCGCCTGGGGAGGCATCGCCTGCGGCGAGCCCCCGATGCTCTCCGCGGCCATCCGTCACGTGAGACACACCCTGAAAGGTATCCATCAGAATCTGACCTTCTCGGCCAACATACCATCCATTCACCAGTCAAAACAGGTCGATTACTGCGGCATCGTCTCCGGTTCCAAGGCCAACAAAGTCGAAGCCTGTCACTTCAAGGTGTTCTACGGGAAACTGGGTAACGCTCCCCTTATAGAACAGTGCCCGGTCAATCTGGAATGCAGGGTAGTCCACATTCTCGATCTGGGCAGTCATTCCCTCGTCATCGGCAAAATTGAGGAGACGCACGTCTCAGAGGATTGTCTTACCAACGGCAAACCTGATGTGGCCAAAATCAAACCCCTCACCTACGTTACCAGCCCCGCAGCCCACTATCAGGGTCTCGGAGAGATCATAGCCAAGGCATACAGTGTCGGCAGGGAACTGGCCTGAATATCGAAGGTTATCGTGAAATTCAGCGTCCACCCTCTTGACAAGTGATGCATCATGTGCATATCATTCGCACAGTGTACTCAGCAAGCATGAAAATGCTAGCGGGACACAAATAATAAAAAGGAGGAGTAGAAGAATGCCACAAGCCTACTGCGTCAAGTGCAAGAAGAAGAGGGAAATCCAGAATCCCAAGGCAGTCACTCTCAAGAACAAGAGACCTGCCATCAGTGGCACTTGCCCAGTCTGCAAGACGAAGGTATTCAGAATCGGGAAGG
>JAFNFZ010000096.1 GCA_017885485.1 Chloroflexota bacterium | reverse complement strand
AGTGCAGACTCGACCTGTCCCATCGCGGTTGTGGACTCCCGAAGCGCCTCGATGGCCTGCGGCCTCCTGGCCATAATTGCCGCCAGGGCTGCCCGGGCAGGAGCCTCGTTGAAGGAAGTAGAAGCGCTCGTCCGGGAAGCAGTACCTCATACCGTCACTTTTGGCGTTTTCGGCACGTTGGAGTATCTGGCCCGAGGCGGACGCATTGGCAGAGCACAGGCCTTTCTGGGCAACGCACTCAAGATACATCCCATTCTCGCAATCAAGGCCGGCCAGGTGCTGCCCATTGCGAGAGTACGCACACGCTCCAAGGCAGTGGAGCGGTTATGCCAGATAGTGGAGAGCCTTGGAATCCCCAGGGAGATGGCCGTGATGAGGACCACTGATCGGCAAGCGGCTGAGGACCTGGCTCATCGCCTAGCCTCAGTTTTTCCTCAAGAGAGAATGTACCGGGCCAGCATAGGGCCATCAATGGGCACCCAGGTAGGGCCTGACGCCCTCGGCGTGGCATTGATTTCAGAAAAGCCCTTCCCTGCAGCATCCTGATCTCACAGGTAGTCAGCACGTCAGCATAGACTTCAGTTCACGGGAAAGTTGACGATGCAGAGCATTTCTGGTGAAGGGCATCTAATTGTGAACAAGGACGGAAAGGCATGGCACAGAAACCAAAACAAACAGGTCAACTCCTGAGAAGCCTCTTCGCATCGCAGCGACTTTGTGTTCTGTCAACGCAGGGCGCAGGGCAACCATACAGCTCTCTGGTTGCATTTGCTGAGACCGAAGACTTGAGATACGTGCTTTTTGCCACACTTCGGGCAACCCGCAAGTACGCAAACATGTGCGCAGATCCAAGAGTGGCGCTGCTCATTGATACCAGGTCGAACCAGGTTGCCGACTTCCGAGATGCCGTGGCAGTCACCATTACAGGCAAGGCTGAGGAGGTCCACGGCGACGAAAGAACCCGGCTACTGAGGTGTTACCTTGCCAAGCATCCTCAACTGGCCGAATTCGTAAGCTTGCAGGAATGTGCACTGCTGCGAGTGCAGGTGACTGACAGCATCATCGCCAGATTCTCAGAGAATACCGGGCCGGGGACCGCACCTTAGAGTCTTTGTGCTATGGATGGCCGAAAAGGTCGTTGAAGGCCTCTTCCATAGAAGGATATCTGAAGCAGGCACTGTCCTGGCTGTGAGCCCGGCTCTGGGACCATATCTCTCCGCAGAGCAGCCGCAGACAGCGAATCAGGTTCGAAAGAAGGCGGGCCAAACCAGCATGTCCAGAACCGCCGTCTGCAGGCAGAACGCGGCACTTCCGGCAACCGCGAGCCAGTAGAATGGCTGAGGCTCACGCGTGTTCAGCATGAGCAGCGCGACCAGCAATGCCACTGAGGCCAGTCCGACTGCGGCCAGCGTCAGGCGTATGGCCACCCACAGGCCGGTGCCGGGATGCTCAAGGTAAGCTACGGTGAGGGGCATCCATAGCGCAGAGAAGGCCAGTATGGCACCGTAGATCACGGGGAACACGACAAAACCGAAGCGACCGGCAACCCGGACTTCGTCTGGTTCAAGGCGAAACAGGATGAAGTAGCTGAAGGCGAAATAGCCCACTGCGGCCAGAAGCATGGACACAAAATAGAAAGGCTTGAGTCCCTCAGGCACCCCGCCCCAGAGCTCGCCACGGTGGGCCGGGCTGCCCCATATGCCGTAGGCGTAGCTTCCCAGTACGGCGATGCCGCCGACCGCGTTGATCACCCCCAAGACAATCTGCTGGCTATGCATCGCGTCACACCCCCTGAGGCGTCATCGATCAGTTCTCATTGTACCACAGCCCTCGTCGGTATCACCTGCCAACATCAGGAACCGGATCTGAGGCAGTTGCGGTCGGCAAGCTGTGGTCACTTCCTGGCCCAGAAGAGAGCCACACAGCCGACCACTTCGACGGAACTCTCTGAGAACTGCCTGCTGAGGTTCTTCTTCAATGCTCCTAGATCGTCCTGCTTGTTGGTCATCGCCCCCGTGGCATTGAAGAGGTGCATCATGAGAGTGGCCTGCGGGCTGCGCTCAACGCCACCATAGAGGATGGTGCAGCCCAGAATCGTCCCGGCCGGGTTCAGCAGCGCCGACAGGTTTTGAAAGACGGTCCCCTTCGTCTTCATGGTTCCCGGCAGACAGTGCAGCAGATTGGCCACTCCCACCGAGTCGAAGCGGGAGGACTCGATGTCAATCGGTTCCAGGACGTTCCTGCGATAGGTCTCAGGGGAGTACCGCGCCAGGCGTTTCGCAGCGATGCGGAGACTGTTCGGATTGAGGTCCATCAGAGCGAGCCGGGGGTTCGGGGCAGGGAATCTGCAGTAGTCCAGAAGAGAGCCCGTGGCCACGCCGACGTCGAGATGGTTTGCAGACAGGTGTTCGTTGTACAGATCCAGCACTCGCCCGGGGTGGCACTTCCAGATGAACCTGTAGTTGAAGCGGACCAGCGGATCATAGACAGACAGGAACAGCCTGCTGTACGGAGCCTGGCCGGCCTTCACCTGCTGCGCGGTAGCATCAGATGTCATGCTGCCCCCTGACGCTTCAATTCCTCGACGTCCAGAGGCTCGCCCTTTGACGGCTCCCGCCGCAGACTGATAGCGCCGATGGGGCATCTATCCTCGCACACCCCGCCCATACACCTGGCCAGATCAACGACCGCCCTTCTCTCACCGCGGTCCATGGTGATGGCACTGAAGGGGCAGGTCTTGTCAGCACAGACGCCGCAGCCATCACAATCATCGCCTATCCGGGAGACATATCCGGAAGGGGCAATGATGGGGATCGCCCCACCGAAGAGGCTCCAGACCCTCATGCCCAGGCAGCAACAGGNNCTTCAATTATCTTCACCGCTTCTTCTTGGGAGCCCCTGTGGAATTTGGGATTCTGGTCTGCGATGAAGGAAGCGAAGGGGTCACCGAGGAAAAGGCAGACCTCCTGGGGCGGTGGAAGACATGGATTCGCCTGCACCGCACGACAGGCGCAAGTCCCAACAGCAATGGCGCCAGGATTCTCCAGAATCACATCCCTGGCCATCTTGAAGGGCACGACTCTCTCAGATGGGTGAAGTGTCAGGGCACCCTTCTGGGTAACGATCTTCAAAGCATCCTGCATCTTCAGCACTTTGCCATGAAGGATACTAGTGTCAGGGCTCGGTTCAGTCTCAGCAAACTGCTGGATATACCCTTTCATCATCTCCGTGATGGGCTCATCCACCTTCTCCGCAGGCTCCTGCGCCGGGAGGCTCGATGCCAGATTGGCCTGATAGATGAAGTGCTCCGGATAGCGGAGGTAGAGATAGGCGGCGAAGAAGTCGTTCTTGTTCCCCAGGGGGAAGAAGTCGTAGAGGGCCCTGGCCGTCTCGTGATGCATGTTTCCCTCCTATCCTGCGAACCGCGCAGATCCGGATAGTGCAGCGGAACGCTACTTCCTGATGATACTCTCGTAGCCCTGTTTCTCCGCCCTTCTGGAGACTATCTCGGATATTCTCTCCGGAACCAGGCCGATCTCAGCGGCGATCTCCTCACCGTAGCTTCTACCGGATGCGCCCGCTCTGACCTTGTACGTGTAGCGTATCCTCTTGCCTTCATAGAGGCATTCCATCGAGAGGTTCTTTGCCGCCGGATACCTGCCTCTGTCCACCTCCTGGGCTACCGGGTGCATGTGGGTGGTGAAGTAGGTGGCCGGCCCCAGCTTGTGAAGGCCGTCAAGCACCACCATCGATTGACGGCAACCCTCTTCGTAGCTGGTGCCCCCGCAGGGCTCATCAAGAATGACCAGGCTGTAGGGCGTCGCCGCCTCGAATATCTCCTTCACCCTGACCAACTCATTGCGGTAGCGGCCTTCCCCTTT
>JAFNFZ010000095.1 GCA_017885485.1 Chloroflexota bacterium | reverse complement strand
CCGCTTCCATGCCAGGTACTCACTCTGATAGTCCCTGATGATCCTGGTGTCTGGCGGGCTCATGTACAGTCTCTTGCCCTTCAGCTTGGGGTGCTCCAGCATGCCGAAATGATCCCCGTGCCCGTGGGTGATAATGATGTTGCCTACGTCCCCCAGACTGACCGACTCACCGAAGTCGTTGCTTATCGTGGCGAAACCATTCTCCAGGTCGCTTCTGCCCGTGTCGCTGTTGAAGCCGACGTCTATCAGGGTGGCTTCCCTCTCCACCAGGAGGTAGACGTTGGTGACGTGATCTGGGAAGCTCTCCACAGGTATCCGGTACGCCCGGATTGCCCCGGAGGCATATCTGACCACTCTGTCAGCGCGGGTCTCCTGCACGGATGGATCACCTCCACTGCCGGTCATCCGACGGTCACCTTCTCGTCAGGCATGTACTAATTGTAAGCCGCCGCTCCCATCCTCAGCAATTCGACTGCTGCCCCGCCTCCGAATACTGACACAGGGGAATGTCCGACCGCTGGGACCGCCAACCTCTCCTAGCGACGCCTGACCAAACCTCAGACCGTCGGGGGTCTCTGCCCCACAAAACGACAAGGGAGCGGGTCCGACCCACTCCCTTGTCTCTCGCTGGCGAGGTTGCGTTCCCTTACTTCACTTCAATACGCTTGCTCTTGGCCTCTTCCGCCTTGGGCAGCCTTATCTCCAGGACTCCGTTCTCGAACCTGGCCGATGCCTTCCCGGAGTCAACCGGGAATGGCAGAGACAGCGCTCGGGAGAAGTTGCCGAAGTGCCTCTCACGCAGGTGGTAGGTCCCCTCTTTGGTCTCCTCTTCGGCCTTCTTCTCGGCCTCGATTCGCAGCACGTCCCCGTCGATGGTGATCTCGAAGCCTTCCTTGCCGACACCGGGCAGCTCAGTCTTCACCACCAGCTCATCACCCGCCTCATGGACATCGAGGCTCAGGTAGTGTCCGCCAACCGGCTCCCAGGTCGTCCACAGGCTGTCCACCATCCTGTCGAACTCATCAAGGAAACTTGGCCTTCTGATTATTAGGCTCGTCATCGCCGCACCTCCTTTCCTTCAAACTCTCACATTGATTCTACCCATTTCGGGGGCGGCCATAAGCGACTTTTGTCACGCTTTCTGGGGATAAGAAAAGAAGAAGGGGCTCTGTGAAGAGCCCCGTGCTTGCTGGAACCTTGTTGTGTCGGTGTCCTGCGAGCTACCCTGCCCTGACCTTCTCACTGGCCGGCCGCTTCTCCGCCGCTCTCTTGGTCCGAGCCTCACGGACTGCAGCATACAGGCCACCCAGGTTTAGATACCACACAAACGCCACCGGCAGGAGTATCACCGGGATTACCACCGCTATCGCTACGATGAACTGCCATTCCATTTCGCTGCCTCCTCTACCTCAGTTTCCTGAATTCCTCTCTTCAGCTTCCCTAGGCTGTCGCTCTGGCTTCTTTGCGAGCCTCCCGAGTCTCCTTCACCACCGCATAGATGCCGGCAAGGTTCAGGTACCAGACGAAGGCCACCGGTAGAAGGATTATCGGGGTTGCCACCGCTATTGCCACTACCATCTCCCATTCCATTTTGTTTCCTCCTTCTCTAGCCCGTAGGCCTCTTTCTTTTGCACCACTAGAGTAGCATCACATCGGTCGATTTGACTTCCGCCGCCATACCTGTCGGAGCCTGCCGAAAAGTCGCCAATGACAGATCGTTGTGTGAGTAGTATCTACCCGGGGAATGCCCCGTGGGAGTAGGTATATATACCTACTCCTGCCTGCAACTGCATAAGCCCTCTGTCTCCAAGCCGAGGTTCGGTGGTATAATGTCGCAGAAGAATCAGACTCGGGTAACTGATTCAGGCAAGTCTGAAGATGTGCAACAAAGCTCTCTACAGAGATCTGAGGCAATTGCTCCTCGCATACAACAAGTGGCCGTTCAGCAATGAGGGAGTGGAAACGGAGGAGGTCCATATCGGCATCCAGGGCCGCCTTCCGGTGTCGTAGTGCCGCAGAGGTTTCTTGGCATGTTGGTTTTTTGCATGCGCCGTGCACATGCAGGACAGGAGGTGACAGATGATAACATGCAAGAACTGCGTCGGAGCTGGCCAAATAGCAGGTCCAAGGTGGATACCGCCGATGAATTGGTCTCGGAAACCGTGCCCGACCTGCAATGGGATCGGCAAAGCGCCCAATCGTATGAGGCAATGGATAGTCTGCGCCAAGTGTGAAGGATGGGGCACAGAACCACCGTTGATGCCTGGACCCATCTGCCCAGAATGCAGTGGACTGGGCATGCGCTCGTTGTCCAGGGCACCGAGTTCGGCCCTACTGTGAACGTTTTGGAGGTGATATCCCATGTCCTGCTATTTTCGCCACATGAAGGACATCATCAAGGAGGCTGAAATCACAGTCACTCCAGGCAACAGAAAACAGATCGACGAGGTCTTTCACAAGATTGCGGGTGTCACCTACAAGGATTGCCCGGCTGCCTGGAGAAGGCTCAAGCGGGACTTGAGTGGGGATGAGCAGAAGCGGCGCCAGCTTGTCCAGAAACTGCAGGCCGCCGTCGGTTCCAACAAGGGCTCTTGAGGCTGCCTCGCTTCTATCCAAGCTGAGGTTGGGTGATATCTCGAACCTCACCGCGCCCGCAGACACTGCGGCTCAATGCGGGGTCGAGATCGCACAGTTGCCACAGTGCCGAGCATGAGGGTCCAGTCAACATCGCTCACAGAGACCACAGGCGCTCAAGCCAGGAATCGCCTGAGAAATATCTCGAAGGTCACCAGCCGCATGATCCTGAAGGAGGCGTTGACCCTCCCCTCTTCATGTGCACCGAACAGGTAGCTGATGTAGTTCTGGTCGAGATACTCCTTCGAAAGTGAGTCGTTGCTCAGCAGCAACGTCCTGAAATAGGACTTCCATGAATCATTTGTCCGCAGCCAACCGGCATGATCCACGTAGTCGGCCCTGTTGCGGATGTGCAGCCTGCCTCTGGATAGCCTCCAGGCCAGTTCGCCGCGCCTCTCCCGGGCGTAAAGTCGATAAGCCTTCCCAAACCTCCAGAGGAACAGGGGGGCACTGGCTGGCATCATTATCTTGTTGTAGGTAATCCCGGCCAGCTCCGGCGACAGCCTCATCAGGACCTGCCGGTGAATCCGATGATTCAGCCTTTGCTCCGGCGGAATCTTGAACACGGTGTCTAGCAAGTCATTGTCGGCAGTGGGGAATGACACCTCCACCAGATCCCTCAGGGGGACATGCCACGACGACGCGTATCCCACACGGGTGGTCACGTAGAATTCATCAAAGGTGGTGCTCGGATCGGCGTGGCTCAGCTTGTCAAACTCCGCCCTGAGTGTGCTCGAAGGTACTTCTTTGACCAGGGCATGGTACTCGGGTCTGCACAGCCTGAGCAGTGCGTCATCCCCAAACAGCCTCATGCTCTTGAGGACGCTGGAGATCAGTTCCTCCTTGCTATCGGGGTGTATCCGGTTCTGGTTCAGCTGGCTGCCGCCCAGCGTACGATCCAGCACAAAACCATCGAAGACCACGTCAACTTCATCCCTGGCTTGTCTGTGCACCGGGTGAAGGAAGCTTCCCTCGATATGGTTCCTTCCATCCGTCAGCCACACCAGTTGCTCCGCATTGTCTACGATTGTCTCTGGCTTAAGCTCTATGAAGCGGTGTCGCGTCCCGCACTTCTCCGCCACCTTCCTGGCGATGGCTATCTGGTCACAACATGACGGACCATAGCTGTAGGTGGCCAAATCCCGCCTTCTTTCGGGCTCGATGGCAGCCAGAACGGATCTGCAATCCAGCCCGCCACTCAGCGATACCCCGTACCGCAGTGGGTCCCTCATACGCACTGCCACCGCTCTCCTGAAGGCTTCGGCCACATGCTCCGCCATTTCCCTCTCTGAAAGGCTGCGGTCGGGCTGGTACCTGAACTGCCAGTACTGCGTCACCGAGAGCTTCCCGCTGCCGTAGGTCAGGATCGAGGCCGGAGGCAGGATGTGTACCCCCTTGAACAGCGTTCTGTCCCCCCAGAATTCTCCAAAGGCCAAATAGGCCACCAGTGCCTCGGTATTCAGTTCCCTCTCGAAAGCTCTGTCCTGCAGTATCGCCTTGGCTTGCGGGGCAAACAGCAATGCGCCGTTGTTCACTGCCCAGTACGCCCGCATCAGCCCGTATCTATCGTTGGCAAGGATCACTTTCCTCTGCTTGAGATCACAGATCAGCAGCACGAAAGCGCCATTCAGTCTCTCCAGGAACGAGACTCCCTGTTCTTCATAGAGGTGCAGACAGAACTCCGGATCGTTGTGGAAGGCAAAGCGGTGCCTGCCCTCCAGCCGCCTCTTCTCTTCATCGTAGCCGTAGATCCTGCCCTCCATGAACACGCACAGGGTTCTGTCTTCATTGAAGATCGGCTGAGGTTGTTGGTTGGAGATCCCCAGATGCACCCTGGCAATACTGAAAGGAGGGTCAACGTATTTGTCTATCCGATACCAATCTTCATGTCTTACCGAGGCAATCATCCGGTCCAGAAGTTGCTCATCGCGGGTATCACCCGATATACATCCCACTATTCCCGGCATATGGTTACCTCTGCGACACCAGTGACTCCGCCAGCCATCCGAACATGGCTTCGTCCTTGTTTCTGCCCTGCAGTCTACGCCTCGGTTGTGCCATCTTCCTCTCAAATGCAGCTGACACTATCACAATGTCCTCACAAAGAGAGGATAACCCGTAGCGCCAAAAGGCGCCAGCGGAAGTGAACAGACGAGGAATCCCTGCCGGACATGGGTCGCCGGAGTCGCCCACAGTCTAAGACCGTTTCGAAAGGTGACTCTCTGCCTTCAGTGGAAGATGGGTGGCGATGAGATCGAAGTGGCGGTCCCGGTGAATCAGCGGCGTCTTGTTCTGGATCGCCACAGCGGCGATAAGTAGGTCAGTGAAAGGCGCTGAAATCCCCGCCTGCCTGAGCTCAAAACCAATGTGGGCTGCCTCATCCCAGCACTCCTCATCCACCGGAAGCAGGTGCAGTGCAGAGAGCAGGCGATCCAGTCGGCGGTATTCCGCCTCATTTCTGGCTCCACCCAGAAGTTCAAGCCGTACCATGCCCGTAATGGCAACCAGGTCGGCCGCCAGCAGGTCATCTACACGCCGGCAGAGCTTCGAGCCGCCTCTACCTCTGGCGAGGACCTCGACCCAAACAGAGGTATCAACCAGGTAGAGGTCATCCTTCATTCCGCAGTCTCTCCAGGTCCTTTGCGGTCAGATCGAGGTCCAGCATGCCGAGGGACTGACGCAGCTCTTCCAGTCGCTGCTTGCGGATGGCTTCCCGCAGCCCGGTCTCAATTGTGGCCCGGATGCTTCGGGTGCCCAGCGCCTGGCGTGCCTCATCCAGCAGCTTGTCGTCGATAACCACGGTGCGCCTTGTCAATATGCCTCCATTCTATGTATCAACAATACATTACTATCATACATCACTGACCACCACAATGCAACCGCAAAGGGTGGCAAGCGCAAGGACTGGCAACTGCTGCCCGAACAGTGGTACAACTATTGACGGATTGGAGCGACCAACACATGAGAGTCCGAGAAGCTACTTTGGAGGACAAGTCAGCATGGGATTCCTTCGTCGACGGCGAAGATGGCAGCTTCTCCCTGTATTTTGACTGGAAGTATGTGCATGAGGCTGAGGGACGCCAGTTCATCCCGCTACTGATTGAGACTGCTCCGTCCCAGCTGGTCGGCATACTTCCCATAGTCAAAGAGAACCATCTGCTCTATTCAACCCTTGATTCCGGTAGAGGAACAGGAACACAAGGGCTTCTACTGAAGAGAGAACTCACTGATAGCGAAAGAAGCGAGGCAACTTCAAGGTTGTTGGAGTATGTTGACACTCATTGCTCTCGGAGATGTTCATCCTTCAAATTGGCGGAAGCCCCTGCGTCGGTCGGCAAACTGAGTGAAGAGCCCACAGCAGCCCTGGTCAATCGCGGATTCCGCTTCAGATACGATAGGGCAACCGGTCTGCCATGCAACTTTGTTCTGCCATTAAGACAGCCCTTTGAAGAGACCATTTGGAGAGAATGGCCAAGAACACACAGGCAGGACATAAACAAGGCGGCGAGAAGTGGAGTAGTCGTTATCCAGGACCTAGAGTTCAAGTATGCCGAGGATTTCGTGGGTAGATTGACCAGGGCTGCTGTGGGCTCTTCACTCAGTTTGCCGACCGACGCAGGGGCTTCCGCCAATTTGAAGGATGAACATCTCCGAGAGCAATGAGTGTCAACATACTCCAACAACCTTGAAGTTGCCTCGCTTCTTTCGCTATCAGTGAGTTCTCTCTTCAGTAGAAGCCCTTGTGTTCCTGTTCCTCTACCGGAATCAAGGGTTGAATAGAGCAGATGGTTCTCTTTGACTATGGGAAGTATGCCG